>JAFASB010000410.1 GCA_019244985.1 Acidimicrobiia bacterium
GGCCCCCCACTCGGCGAGCACAGCGCCCGCCGCCGGCACGAAGGTCCACGACGCCACCTCGACGACCCGGACACCGTACATCACACCCATGCGCGCATCCTCGCTCTCTGCTTTTGCTGACTTCTTAGCGCCCGGCGCGCACAAGTCGGCAATAGCGGGCGCCGGTCAGACGATGGGGGCGGCGTGGCCCTCCCAGTAGCGGTCGCGCAGCAGGCGCTTGTAGAGCTTGCCAGTCGGTAGGCGGGGCAGCTCGTCCTCGAAGTCGACCGACCGCGGGCACTTGTAGTGGGCGATGTTGTCCCGGCAGAAGGCGATGAGCTCGCGCTCGAGGTCGGGGCCGGAGTCGATGCCAGGCATGGGCTGGACAATCGCCTTGACCTCCTCGCCGAGGTCGTCGTTGGGGACGCCCAGAACGGCGGCATCCATCACCTTGGGGTGGGTGATGAGGAGGTTCTCGGCCTCCTGCGGGTAGATGTTCACGCCGCCCGAGATGATCATGTAGGTCTTTCGATCGGTCAGGTAGAGGTAGCCGTCCTCGTCGAGGTACCCGACGTCGCCGACAGTGCTGGTGTCGCCGGTGCTGTCGCGAGATGCCGCCGTCTTCTCTGGGTCGTTGTAGTACTCGAAGTTCGTCGCGCCCTTGAACCAGATGGTGCCTGACGTGCCCGTGGGGCACTCGTTCCCGTCCTCGTCGAGGATGAGAATCTGGGCGCCGAGGGACTTGCCGACGGTGCCCTTGTGGGCCAGCCACTCCTCGGAGTTGCAGAAGGTGAAGCCGTTGCCTTCGGTCGCCGCGTAGTACTCGAGGATGATCGGCCCCCACCACTCGATCATCTGCTGCTTGACCTGCACCGGACACGGCGCCGCGGCATGGACGATCGACTCCAATGACGACACGTCATACGCCGTGCGGATGTCTTCGGGCAGCTTGAGGAGCCGGGAGAACATCGTCGGCACCATCTGGGAGTGGGTGATGCGGTAGCGCTCGACCAGCTCGAGGAACTGCTTGGCGTCGAAGCGCTCCATCACAACCGATGTGGCGCCCAGGCGGAGGGCCACCGAGACGCTGGCCTGGGGCGCCGAGTGGTACAGCGGCGCCGGCGACAGATAGGTCATCCCGTCGCTGAAGCCGAAGAGGATCTTGATGCCGGCCATCAGCGGAAGCGGCTCTTCGGGGTGGCAATCCGGCACCGGGCGGAAGATCCCCTTCGGCTGGCCCGTCGTGCCCGAGGAGTAGAGCATCGCCGCACCGAGGCGCTCGTCGTCGACGGGCTCGGCCGCGTGCTTTGCGGTCACCTGCTCGTACGATTCCCACGGCTCGCCTGACCCGTCGGTGTCGACCATCAGCCAGCGCTCGACGTTCGGGCACAGCGCCGGCAGCTCCTTGGCCGTCTCGGCCAGTGCCGCCGAGCTCACGACGACCCGCGCCTCGCAGTCGTTGACGATGTAGGCAGCCTCCTTCGGCGCCAGGTACGAGTTGATGCACGTGTAGTAGAGGCCGGTGCGCTCGGCGCCGCCCTCGCACTCGAGCAGCCGCGGGTTGTTCTCCATGAAGAACGCCACGTGGTCGAGACGCTGCAAGCCCTGCTCCCGGAACACGTGCGCTACCCGGTTGGCGGCCGCCTCGTACTCGGCGAAGGTCAGCGTCTTCCCCGAGTTCGCCATGATGATCGCCGGCTTGTCGGGCACCGCCTGTGCGAACTCGCGAGCGAACACGCCCGAAACCTACGCCAGCGTCAAGTGCCCCCGCTGGCGACCGGCGCGCGTGCCAAGCTCCCGACGTGTCTGATGCAGATCCAGGTTGGGGCATCACCTGGCGGGTGCTTCTCATGCTGGTGCCGGTCGTCGGCTTCTTCTACAGACGCCGCCTTCAGAAGCGAACACCCGACGGGCTAGTCGCCCTGCGACGCGTTTTCACAACCTTCTGCGTGGCGATCGTGGGTTATGGAATCGTGCTCGAGTTCCTTTACCCGTCGTACGGCCACACACAGCGGGGTCCATTCGGGCTCGCCGCCGGCCTGCTGATCGCGGGAGCCGTAGCCGGCCTCGCCGGGCCACGCATCGAGCGCCCACTCGACTGCACAGACGACCGGCGTCTCGCGGGCAGCTACCGAACGCGCTTCTTCCTCCGGATCGCGTTCTCGGAGGTCGCTGCGCTGTTCGGATTCGTTGCCTTCTTCTTGACCTTCTACTGGTGGGCCTATCCGATCGGCGCAGCGATCGCGGCGTTCGGCTTCCGTCGGGCAGCGCCTACCGCGGCCAACCTGCGACACGATCAGGAGATCCTGAGCTATAGCGGTTGTGGCCGGTCGCTCGTGAGTGCGCTGCGCCACGTCAACCCGCCGGATAGGCGATCCTGACCGTGGACGCGGTCATCCTCTTCCTGACCGTCCTCGTCGCCGTCGTCGTCGTGATCGGGGCGCGGCAGTACACCCAGCGCCGCGAGGCGACCCTCGAGAAGGCACTGAACAGCATGGCTGGGCGGTGGGTGATGGTTGAGGTGCTCGGCGCCGGGCGGGCGGAGTTCTTCGCCAAGGTTGACGGCACGGTCGACGCCGTGCGAAACGGCCGCCTCTACCTCGATTCGCAACGGGTAGAGCCGGTGGGCTCGCTGGACATTGCCCGATGGGTCGTGCCCGAGCTCAGGATCGGCGACGGCATCGGGCTCGAATACATCCGAGCGGTGTACGGGCCGCGCCACGCCCGCGTCTGGCCGTAGGGCCGTACGATCCGCGCATGGGTTCGATGGGCAAGCGCCGGGGTCGGCGGGTTCGCTCGGACGAGCCAGGAGGGCGGATCGAGATCGACCGTGGGCCTGTCATCCCGACCCTGCGTCACAGCCCGTACACGATCGAGGGAATGATCGAGGCGTACGGAACCCTGGCCCGACACGTTCTCCGTCCGCCCCCGCAGTCGTCACGCCGCGCAACCGCACACGAGATGGCGCCCTGGATCGTCGCCGCGGCAGCAACGTTTATCGTGATTGTCGTCGCCGTCTGGCTACTTCTCACGCTGGTTTAGGAGCCATCGGGAGGTCAGGCCGATGTCGCTCCGGGCTTCGTTGCTTCGTACCAACCCTGGAGCTTCGACAGATCGGATTCGCGGATCATCCCAAGGAATGACATCAGCGAGCTGCGGATCCAGCGGCCAACGCGACGTGCGTTGGTGCGTGGCAGTGGCGGAGGTCGTGCCGTGTACGTGGTCGCGCTTTGCGTGGAGCACAACAGGAAAACCCTGCGGTTGCATCGGCGCGATCGGTACCGGCGGCGGCGTGGACCCCGCTTTACGCAACGCCGCCCGGATGTAAAGCACGGTACGGATGATCCCGACCGCCATAAGACCCAGGCCACCTGCGGTTAGGACGGGATATGCGGCCCCTGTGTAGTCAGCGACCAGTCCGCCGGTCCCGACGGCGAATGCCGTGATCCCGACCGCGGTGATGCCGCCGTCGACGAGTCCTCGAGTACGCGGCGTCATCGGCATGGTGACCTCACGTCCCGAAACGTAGAACGCGAGCGGCTGGCCCGCTTCGCCTCCCGCCGCTGTGGCGGGTGAGGTCCATGTGCAAAAACCTCTCCAAGTCTGAGAATCGGGGGCGCAAGGCGCAACGAACGGAGCGAGCTCACGGACTTGGAGAGGTTGTGGTGGGGCCGGCAGCCGGTCGGCGGGAGTGGGTCAGCTTGTGGGCTGGACTTCGTCGACGAGGCCCCAGGAGCGGGCTGTCTCGGCGTCGATCGTCGAGCCGGAGAGCGCCAGCCACGCGGTGTTGTGCCGGCCGGCGCGCGCCGTCACGCTGACCGTGCCGCCGGCGCCGGGGATGAGGCCGAGTGTCACCTCGGGCAAGCCGATCGCCGCGTCGTCAGTCGCCACAACGTGCCGGGCGAAGGCGGCCAGCTCGATGCCTGCGCCGAGGCAGGCGCCGTGGAGCCGGACCTCGAGACGCTCGGCCACTGCGGCCACGGCAAGTGGGGCGCTGCGTTGGAGGCGCAGGACGTGGGCCGTCGCCGGATCCGGGCGGGAGCCGAACTCGTCGAGGTCGCCGCCGCTGCAGAACGATTTCCCCTCGCCCGCGAGAACGACGGTCTTGATCGACAGATCGGCACGGGCGACAGCGAGCGCCTCGACGAGCTCGTCGCGCATGGCGGCCGAAAAGGCGTTGTGCACGTCGGGCCGGCTCAACGTCACCAGCAGACGGTCGCCCTCCCGCTCGCACCGCACCGCCGGGCCTTCCTGCAGGTGTGACCCGGACGGACGCTCGGCTCGCCACCGCGCGAACTCGGGGCCGGCTTGTAGCAGCGAGTACACGGCCGACTCGGCGATGAGGCCGTCGGCAACCGAACGACGTTCCGCCGAGCGCAGCAGCACGGCTAGGGCCACGCTCGCGATCGGCCAACGTTCCACCGTTCGGACGATGTCCTCCAGCGATCCGTCGTCGACGACGACGTCGACGAGCTGGGAACGGTGGTCGCCCGCAACCACCACCGGAATGGAGGCGAGGGTGCCGATGTCGCGTGCATCCGCGACGATGTCGTCAGTGTCGACAACAAGAAGAGGACCCCGATCGGCCAGCTCCTCATGGGCAAACGGCGACCGCAACAGCTCGACGAAGCGCGGGCCCGGCAGGCGTTCGATGGGGATGGCGTCACTGTAGGCGTGGCCGGGTCCGAGCATGACGTGGCCGCGTGGGCGGCGAGCGGCTGCATGGCGCTGACCGGTCGGGAGGACGGCCCCCCGCTCGGGCCACCGGCGCGCCTGGTCGCCGGTGTGCGCTCGACCTGCGAGTCGATCGCCCGGGCGAGCGGTGTCGAAATCGATGGGTTGGCGCTCCTCGGCGAGCGGGCCGCCATCGCCGGGCTCACCAGGCACGGCGAGCGCAGCTGCGGCGAGGCGACGCGGCTGCTGCGCGCAGCCGACGGATGGATCGCCGCGACGCTGGTGCGCGAGGACGACATTGCCGCGGTTCCCGCGTGGCTCGAGACCGAACAGATCCGCGACGTGTGGCCCCTCGTGACGCAGGCAGTCGCGCAGCGACAGGTTGCACCGCTCGTCGAACGGGCGCGCTTGCTCGGCCTTCCGGTCGCTGCACTCGGATGCGACACCGGAGGCATCACCGCTCGCCCGAGCGGCACCACGCGCACAACTGACATCGCCGACGCCATGGTCGTCGACTTATCGGCGCTCTGGGCCGGTCCGCTCTGCGGGCACATCCTCCAGCTCGCAGGTGCGCGGCTCATCAAGGTCGAGTCGACGGGGCGGCCGGACGGCGCCCGCCGCGGGCCTGGAGCCTTCTTCGACTTGATGAACGGCGGGAAGGAGAGCGTGGCCCTCGACTTCGCCGATGACGAACAGCTCGATGCGTTGCGGAGGCTGGTCGCCGCGGCAGACGTCGTCATCGAAGCGTCACGTCCGCGCGCCCTCGAGAACCTCGGGCTCCGGCCGGCTGATCACCACGTGTGGGTCTCGATCACCGGCTACGGCCGCGGCTCTGACGGTGTGGCGTTCGGCGACGACGGGGCCGTTGCCGGCGGGCTCGTCGTCGAGGACGAACGCGGACCGTGCTTCTGCGCCGACGCCATCGCCGACCCGCTCACCGGGCTGGTCGCCGCCGACCTCGCTTTCGCCGCGCTCGGCAGGGGGAATGCCGAACTAATCGATGTGCCCCTTGCCGGCGTCGCCGCTCGTTTCGCGGGGCCGACCCTCCATGTGGACGATCGTGTCGACGTCGCGCCGCCAACGGCTAGGCGCATGCCTGCCGCCGCTCCCGAACTGGGCGCCGACACCGACCGCGTGCTCGCCGAGCTGTGAGCTCTCTTCTCTTCCGCAACGTCGAAGTCGGCGGGCACAACGTCGACGTCCGCGTCACCGGCGACACCATCGCTGCCGTCGGCCACGATCTCGACATCGACGGCGCCGATGTCGTCGACGGCCGCGGCGGCGCCCTCATCCCCGGCCTGCACGACCACCACGTCCACCTGCTGGCGATGGCTGCGGCCCGTCGCTCGGTCGATCTCACCGGGTTGACCGACGTGGAGGGGATCGGCAGTGCGCTGCAACGAGCCGCGGCGACGAATTCCACTGCACGGTGGCTGCGCGCCACCGGGTGGCACGAGCCGGAGCTCGACCGCGAGACGCTCGACCGCCTGGTCCCCGACAGGCCGGTGCGCGTGCAGCACCGCTCCGGCGCCCTCTGGGTGCTGAACTCGCGAGCCCTCGAGGCGGCGGGCTTCGACGAGCCGACCGGTCGCCTCTTCGGCATGGACGACGCCCTACGTGAGCGCATCCCGCCCGACGAGCCGCTCGACGTGGCCGCCGTCGGGCAACGCTTCCTCAGCTTCGGCGTCACTGGCGTCACCGATGCCTCGCCCACCGACCGACCCGAGGACATCGAGCTCCTCGCCGAGTCCGGGCTCCACGTGCTGGCGATGAGCGCGCCGACCCTGAACTTCGAGGGCGCCGGACCAGCCAAGCTCATCCTCGCCGACCACGCGCTGCCCGGCCTCGACGAAGTCCTCGATGCGATCCGTACGGCCCACGGCGACGGTCGCCCGATCGCCGTGCACTGCGTCACCGCCGCGGCGCTTGTTCTGGCCCTCGCGGCGTGGGACGAAGCGGGAGCGAGCACCGGCGACCGCATCGAGCACGGCTCGGTGATCCCGCCTGAGCTGATCCCGACGATCGCCGCACACGGCCTCACCGTCGTGACCCAGCCAAACTTCGTCGGCGAGCGCGGCGACGACTATCTCGCCGACGTCGACGCCCACGACATTCCGTCGCTCTACCGGTGCCGCTCACTCCTCGACGGGGGCGTGGACGTGGGCTTCGGAACCGACGCCCCGTTCGGCGATCCCGACCCGTGGCTGGCGATCAAGGCGGCAACGAACCGCCGCACAACGGCCGGCGCGATCGTCGGCGCCGGGGAACGGGTCGACGCGGCAACCGCGCTCGACAAGTTCCTTGGGGATCCGCGTCGCCCCGGCGGGCCGCCGCGCCGCGTCGAAGAAGGCGCTCCCGCCGACCTCGTGCTGCTCGAGGCTCCGCTCGCCGACGTGCTCGCCGAACCGTCAGCCGAGCGCGTCCGGGCGACGGTTAGTCGGAGCTCGGGAGTGGCTTGGCGCCCTTGATGTTGAGGCGCTCGTCGCCCAACGACAGAGAAGCCTTGCCGGGCTTTGTGCACAGGATCTCGATG
>JAFASB010000512.1 GCA_019244985.1 Acidimicrobiia bacterium
CATCGAGATCACCACGCTCAACCAGAAGCTGGTGACCAAGAAGAACCGCAAGATCCGCCGCCTCCGCGAGCTGTACCCCGATGTGAAGGTGAAGATCTTCTATCAGCGGGACTACCAGGCCCTGCTGGTGAAGTACGGGCTCGAGCCACCGTCGCAGGCCATGCCCGCGAGCGAGACGGTCGAGCCCCTCCCGCTTCGCTTCGACGACGTCGACGCCGAGCCGGCGCCGCGGCCGCACCGCCGGCGTCTCGCGTAAGCAAACCGCCGCCCGCCCTCTACCCTTGGGGCCCGTAATGGGGGGAGGACGACGCTCTTGGGTGGTGCGGATCCTGGCCGCGGTCAGCGCGGCCGAGGTCGTGGCGTCGGGCGCCGTCCTGGCGCTGCACCCGACAGCAGCGCGCTCGGCGGCCCTCGTCCGGTCAGCGCCGGCGACGACGACCAGCACCAGCGTCGTCGACGATCCGACGACGCTCGCGCCCCCGCCGTCGACGTCCCCGCCTTCCACGGCCGCGCCGGCGCCTCCGCCATCGACGCTTCCCGCCGACCCCGTCGCCCGCCTGGCGGCCCGCCTCGACGCCGCCCTGGGCAACGTCTCCAGCTGCCTCGTGGTCCAAGACAGCGGAGCCACCGCGTACGCCAGAGGACCCCAACTGGCCCTGGCCCCGGCATCCACCCAGAAGCTGCTCGTGGCGGTCGCCGCCCTGAAGCGTCTCGGACCCGACTACCGCTTCGAGACGACGGTCGTGGCGCCTTCCCGGCCCGCCCCCGATGGCACGGTCGACGCCCTGTGGCTCGTCGGTGCAGGCGACCCGATGCTCGCCACCCCCGAGTACGCCGCCCATCTGGCATCCGAGCCGCGCACGGCCGGCGCACCGGTGACACCGATGAGCGCCCTCGTGGATCAGCTGGCAGCCGCTGGTGTGCGGTCGGCCCGCAACGGCGTGCACGGCGACGACAGTCGCTACGCCGGGCCACGGTGGCTGCCCGGCTGGAAGCCCATCTACCGCGACGAGGCCGACATCTCGCCCCTGAGCGCTCTCACGGTGAACGGCGGCCTCGACAATTGGGACCCGAGCGACGTCGTCACGGCCGACCCCACATCTCTGTCGGCGATGCAGCTGAGCCGCCTGCTCCGCGGCCGCGACATCGACGCGGCACCCGGCACCAACCAGGCCCGCCCCACCGGGGGCGTCGTGCTGGCGCGCGTCGCCTCGGCTCCGCTCTCGGAGATCGTGGCGTCGATGTTGCGCTCGAGCGACAACCTGGCGGCCGAGCTCCTGGTCAAGGAGCTGGACAAGGCGACGGGCGGCACGGGGACGACGGCGGGCGGGCTGGCGCTGGTGACGTCCACCCTGCAGACCCTCGGCATCCCCGTCGGCGGCCTGCACCTGGGCGATGCTTCCGGCCTCGATCCCGGCGACCGGGCCACCTGCCCGACGCTGCTGGCAGCCGTCAACACGGGCGACACGCCGACCTTTGCGTCCGTCCTCAACGGGCTCGCCGTGGCCGGCCGCTCCGGCACCCTCGCCACGCGCTTCGTCGGCTCGCCGATCGCCGGCCACCTCCTGGCCAAGACCGGGTGGATCGACTGTGCGGCGGCGATGGTCGGCCAGGTCGACCTGAGGCGCCCGCTCCACTTCGCTCTGATCGTGAACGGGCCCTGCAACTACGACACGGCCCTGGGGTTCGAGGACCGCGTCGCGTACGCACTCGCGGCATACCCCGGGTAGCGGGAGGCCGCCGATAGTCTCCGAGAGGTGGGCCTGCGGCACTCGCCTCTCGACGCCGAGCACCGCGGGTTGGGCGCCAAGATGGTGCCGTTCGGCGGTTGGGAGATGCCGCTGGCATACCCCAGCGGGACCCTGACCGAGCACCGGGCGTGCCGGCAGGACGCGGTCGCGTTCGACGTCAGCCACCTCGGCACGGTGCGCGTCGAAGGCCTCGAAGCGTTCGATCATCTGCAGCGGACCCTCACCAACGACCTACGCAAGATCGGCCCCGGTCGGGCCCAGTACACGCATCTGCTCGACGACGACGCGTCCGTCCTGGACGACATCATCGTGTGGTGGCTCGACGACGACCGTTTCGATGTGATGCCCAACGCGTCGAACACCGAGCGGGTCGTCGACGCCATCGGTGGCCGCGACACCACCGCGACCCGTGCGATCGTCGCCCTGCAAGGTCCGCGCGCGCGCGAGCGCCTGCGTCCGCTGGCGCCCGACGTCGCGGCGGTCGCCCACTTCGGCGTGGCGCCCTTCGAGTGGAACGGCGCGCCGTGCGTCGTCGCCGGCACCGGCTACACGGGCGAGGACGGTGTGGAGTGCGCCGTGCCCGCCGACGCAGCGCCCGCGTTCTGGCGCGCCGTCGTCGAGGCCGGCTTCGTCCCTGCCGGCCTGGGTGCGCGCGACACGCTGCGTCTGGAGGCCGGGCTCCCGCTCCACGGTCATGAGCTCGGGCCGGGCATCACCCCGCTTCAAGCGGGGCTCGGGTGGGTCGTCGGATGGGACAAGGGTGAGTTCCGGGGGCACGCGGCACTCGCCGCCGAACGAGAGCGCGGGGTCGACCGCCGGCTCCGCGGCATGGTGCTCGACGGCCGGCAGCCGCCTCGGGAGGGCTACGTCGTGCGCGTCGACGGGAAGCCGGCCGGCGAGGTCACCAGCGGCAACTTCTCGCCGGTGCTCGAACGGGGGATCGCCCTCGGCTTCCTGCCGCCCGAAGTCGAGCCCGGCGGTGTCGTCGAGGTCGACCTTCGCGGTAAGCCGGCGCCGGCGCGGATCGTGAAGCTGCCGTTCATCGAGAAGAGGGCGGCCTAGGCCCGTGGGTCACTACGTCCCCCATACCGACGCCGAGATCGCAGGGATGCTCAGGTTCCTCGGCATGTCGTCACTCGACGAGCTGTTCGCCAGCGTGCCCGAAGCGCTTCGGTTGGCGGCCGGCCTCGACATGGCCGACGGGCTCTCCGAGCCCGACACTCTCGACGCCATGGAGCGCCTGGCCGAGCGCAACCGCCGCGCCGGACGCGAGCTGGTGTGCTTCGCAGGCGGCGGTGCCTACGACCACGAGGTGCCGGCGACCGTGCGCCGCGTCGCCTTCCGGTCCGAGTTCGTCACCGCCTACACGCCCTACCAGCCCGAGGTCGCCCAGGGCGTCCTCCAGGCCCTGTTCGAGTACCAGACCCTGCTCTGCCGACTGACGGGCATGGAGGTGGCCAACGCCTCCCTCTACGACGGCGCCTCTGCGTGTGTCGAGGCCGTGAACCTCGCAGTCGCCGCCACCGGGCGTCAGACGGTCCTGCTCTCCGACGGCGTCAATCCCAACTGGCGACAGGTGCTCGAGACGTTCGCCGCCGGCACCGGCCACGACTACGTCCGGTGCCAGATCGCCAACGGCGTGACCCGCTGGCCCGACGACGCTCAGCCCGCAGCGCTCCTCGTCCAGTATCCCAATCACGTCGGATGCCTCGAAGACCTGGCCGCGGCCCGGCAGCTGGCCGACAACGCCGGCGCCCTCCTGCTCGTTGCCTTCGATCCCGTTGCGGCCGGGCTTCTGCACTCGCCGGGGCACTTCGGCGCCGACGTGGTGGTGGGGGAGGGGCAGCCGTTCGGCACGCCGATGTCGTTCGGCGGTCCGTATCTCGGGTTGTTCGCCTGCAAGCGCGACCACGTGCGGCGCGTGCCCGGAAGGCTGGTCGGCGAGACCGTCGACGCCGACGGACGGCGCGCCTACGTCACCACGCTGCGGACGCGGGAGCAGGACATCCGTCGGGAGAAGGCATCCTCGAACGTGTGCACCAACCAGACGCTGATCGCGGTGGCCTGTGCGGTGCAGCTGGCCTGGTTGGGCACGGACGGGCTGCGCGAGCTGGCGCTGCGATGCGCCCGGGGCACGCGATACACACGCGACGCGTTGCTCGCCATGGACGGCGTCGATCCGCTCAGCGACGCGCCGGTGTTCCGGGAGTTCGCGGTGACGACACCGGTACCCGGTGACGTCGTCGTCGAGCGCATGGCCGAGGAGGGCTTCCTGGCCGGCGTTCCCCTCGGCGACGAGTACGGCGAGCGCGGGCTGCTCATCAGCGTCACCGAGCGGCGCACCCGTGACGAGATCGACGCCTTCGTCGGCGCCTTCGAGAAGGTGATCCGATGAGCCCCTCGGCGGGGGGCCGCGCAACGAGCGCGCCGATCATGGGCCGCGACGCGGAGCCCACCCTCTTCGAGCTCTCGGCGCCGGGGCGGCGCGCCGCGTCGTTCCGTACGACGGGGGTGCCTGAATGGACACCCGCGGAGTTGGTCCCCGGAGAGCATCTGCGCGGCGACCCGGCGCCCATCGCCGAGGTCTCCGAACGCGACCTGGTTGCCCACTTCACGCGCCTGAGCCACCGCCAGTACTCGGTCGACCTGGGCGCCTATCCGCTCGGGTCCTGCACGATGAAGTACAACCCCAAGCTCTGCGACGACGCGGCCTCGCTTCCCGGGCTCACCGACGTGCACCCGGCCGCCCCCGCGCCGCTCACCCAGGGATGGATGGAGTTGCTCGCTCAGCTCGAAGAGGCGCTGTGCCGTATCACCGGCATGCACGCCGCCACCCTCCAGCCCCCCGCCGGCGCCGCGGGCGAGCTGACGGGGCTCCTGCTGATGCGGGCGTGGCACGAAGAGCACGGCAACCCGCGCCGGAAGGTCGTGATCCCGGACTCGGCCCACGGCACCAATCCGGCGTCGGTCACCCTCGGTGGCTACGAGACGGTCACGGTGCCGTCCGACCGGCGCGGCCTCGTCGACGTCGCCGCCCTACGCGAGCGCCTCGACGACGACGTCGCCGGGATCATGCTCACCAACCCGAACACCCTTGGCCTGTTCGAGGAGGACATCGCCGAGATCGCAGCGGCGGTGCACGAGGTGGGCGGCCTCCTCTACTACGACGGGGCCAACCTCAACGCCATCCTCGGTGTGACCCGCCCGGGCGACATGGGCTTCGACATCGTGCACATGAACCTGCACAAGACCTTCGCCGTCCCCCACGGCGGTGGCGGTCCCGGCGCCGGACCCGTCGCGGTGTCCGAGCGCCTGGCGCCGTACCTCCCGGGACCCCGGCCGGTGGTGGGTGACGACGGCGCCTACCGATGGGAGACCCCACCGAAGTCGATCGGTCGCGTGCACTCGTGGCACGGGAACGCGCTGGCACTCGCACGCGCCTACTCCTACATCCTCGCCAACGGCGGCGACGGGCTGCGTCGTGTCGCCGAGGCAGCGGTGCTCAACGCCAACTGGCTCCGAACGCGCCTGCGTGGCATCTACGACCTGCCCTACGACCGCCCCGCCATGCACGAGTTCGTGGCGTCGACGTCGACGCTGAAGAAGGGGAAGGGCCTGCGTGCGCTCGACGTCGCCAAGCGCCTGCTGGAGGAGGGCTTCCACGCCCCGACCGTGTACTTCCCGTTGATCGTCGACGAGGCGTTGATGATCGAGCCGACCGAGACCGAGAGCCTGCAAACCCTGGAGGCGCTGGGCGACGCTCTCGAACGCATCGCGGGCGGCGACGCCGAGGACGCACGCCACGCTCCGCGCACGACGCCGGTGCGCAGGGTGGACGAAGCGCGCGCGGCGCGGCAGTTGATCCCGACCTGGGACGCAAGGGAGTAAAGGCAGCTTCCGAACGCGCCGATGCTCCGCGCATGTTTGCGTGGCTCGTGGCGCGAAGAGGGATGACGCGACTAGTCATCACGTACCTCGCGCTGGCGGCCGTCGCAATGGTGATCGCGGTGTCGACGTTCGCCGTCTCGGCAAACCGGGCCAGCGCCGGCGAAGAGACGCTGCAGCTCCACATCACCCGTTACCACGGCTAGGGCGGGGCGGCCGCGGTCAGAGGTAGCCGAAGCGGTGGAGCTGGAAGGCCCACATCAGGGCCAGTACCGCGAACACCAACGCCAGGGGGAGGCGGATCGTCTTCGGGCGGTGGACGAGAAAGACGATGGCGAGGGCCACGGCCAGGATGCCGGCTGGCGTCGCCGCGAAGGCGTCACCGAAGCGCAGGTGCATGGTGGCCTCGACGCTTGTCGTCATCCCGCACAGGGGGCAGGGCACCCCGGTGACCGTGCGCAAAGGACACAGGAGCGATGGATGGCCGGGGAGGGCCGGCAGCACCACGGCGGCCGCCAGCATCAGCCCGCCGGCCGTGCGGAGGTCGCCGGTGTCCGGCACCTCCAGCATTCGCGCCGGGTTCACCGCTACTCGAGCAGGTCGGGCTGCTCCCGCACGATGCGGTCGTAGAGCGGCTGGAAGCTCAGCCATCCGGCGAAGTGGCCGCCCACCTGGGTGCTGGTGAGCTCCGCCTGGTCCTTGTCGATCTGCACCGGCTCGCCCGCCGCCTCGGCCATCAGCTGGACCTGGCAGGAGCGCTCCATGGTGATGAACCAGAAGGCGGCCTCGTCAACCGAGTGGCCCACGGTCAACAGGCCGTGGTTACGGAGGATGACGGCCTTCGACTCGCCGAGCGCGTGTGCGAGGCGCTTGCCCTCTTCGAGATCGAGGACGACGCCGGTGTAGTCGTCGAACAGGGCGTGGTCGTTGTAGAAGGCACACACGTCCTGGGTGAGGGGATCGAGCAGGCGGCCGAGCGACGACCACGTCTTGCCGTAGGTCGAATGGGCGTGGGCGGCGGCGATGACGTCGGGACGTGCTGCGTGGACCTGGGAGTGGATGACGAACGCTGCTGTGTTGACCGGACGATTGCCCTCGACCACGTCGCCCTTGTGGTTGACGAGAATCAGGTCGGATACTTTGATGTGGCCGAAGTGCATTGCGAACGGGTTCACCCAGAAGTGGTCACTGAGCTCGGGGTCTCGCGCCGTGATGTGACCGGCCACGCCCTCGTCGAACCCGAACCGCGAGAACAGCCGGAAGGCGGCCGCCAGCCGCTGCTTGCGGTGGAGACGCTCGTCCTCGACGGAGTCGAACGTGGGCGGCATCAGAGTGCTCGGATCGCTCATGTATCCGAGGCTACGCCCTCTACCCGGCCGGGGGTTGTCCGAAGCTGTTCGGCGGCGGCGGCATTGCCGAGACCGGTACCACGACAGTCTGCGACAGCTTGTCGTGCCAGGTCATCTTCTCCGGATCCCACAGCATCCAGAAATAGCCGAGCAGACAGGGGATGGCAGAGATGATGCGGCACAGATTTCGGAGAAGCGCCGTGCCCCAACCGAGCGGACCGCCGGTGTCCTGACGCACGGTGCGGATGCCGAGAGCGAGCTTGCCGATCGTCTGGCCCGCGGGCCCTCCTTCGAAGAAACCGAAGTACCCGAAGTTGATGACGAAGCTCAGGAGATAGCCCGGGTAGGTCCCGAGGATGCTTTGCAGGACGAAGTTGACGACGTTGAGGAGGATCCCGTCGATCAGCGCCGCGCCCAGTCGAAGTCCGAAGCTGGCGCGGGGTCCGCTCGGGCTGCGTCCGTCGGGAGGCGGTGACCAGGAGCCGTAGTCGCTCGGATCTCGCATTCCCAGACCATAGAGGCGGACGCTTGCCGCATGGCGGACGGCGCTCTAGCGTTCGTTCAACTGTTGGGCGGAAACAGGGAGCAGTAGTGGACGAGGGAGGTCGAGACCAGGCCCCCGTGGTGGTGGCGGACGACGAGTCGTCCGGCCCGCGCCGCAGTCGCGCCCTTGCCGCTGCGCTCACCTTCGAGCTCATCTCGTTGCTGCTCATCACCGCCTCTGTGGTGTTCTTCGCCGCCCACCTCGCTTCTCGCTCCGACGACTTCAGCGGCGATGCGACGGCCCGGGGCGTCCTCCTGGTGCTCGTCCCCCCGATGGCGGTCGTGGTCGGTCTGGCCCTGCTCGGTGCCCGCCAGGCGGTCGAGCGCGCCGCCGCCCCCGACGGACCACCCCTGAGCACGGTGCTCCGGGTCGCGTTGTGGACGGCAACCATCGCCAACGCTGCAGTCGTCGTCTCGATCCTGACGTCGCTGTATCACGCGCGCACGACATGGGTGGCGCTGGGCTTTCTCCTGGCCGCCGCGCTGTCGACGGTGGCCTGGGCCTGCGCCCGCACAGCGCGCGTTCGTCGACCGCCGCTGACCTAGTCGGTCGAGATCGCCTTGAGGATGTCGAGGTTGGCGGCCCGGCGAGCCGGAAAAGTGCCGGCGAACAGACCGGCGAGCGCGGCGAGGATGACGAAGCCCACGATCTGACCGACCGGAACGGCGAAGACGATCCCGTCGTTGTGCAGTGACGCGACGATCGCCCGCCCGAACAGAAGGCCGATGACGACGCCGAGCAGCGTGCCGAACACGGCGATGATCACGGCTTCGCTGCGCACCATGCGCTTCATCTGCCGGCGCGTCATGCCCACGGCACGGAGAAGACCGATCTCGCGCGTCCGTTCGTAGATGGAGAGGGCGAGGGTGTTCACGATGCCGATGAGGGCGATGATGATCGCCAGCAGGAGCAGGGCGCCCATGAGGTTGATGATCGTGTTGAACTGCGACAGCTGCGCGTCTTTCGCCTGCGCGTTGTCCTGGACGTCGACGTTCGGGAACGCGGTCATCGCCTTGTCGAGCGCGGCGCGCGCCGCGCTCGCGGACATGGCCGATGGTTTGCGCACAGCGGTGCCCAGGTCGAGCTGCGTCGTGTAGTTCGCCTCGTAGTCCCTGAGCGAGAGGATGTACGAGGTGAAGTTCACCCCGAGGCCCTTGTTGTCGTCGTAGATCCCTCGGATCGGAATCTGCTTCACGCCCGTGGCGCTGAACCGCATCGGAAGCGTCTGGCCCACCTTCAGCTTGTTGGACTTGGCTGCGTCCTTGTAGACGAGCACGCCCGTGGTGGCGAACCCGTTGAGGTCGGCTCCGGATCTGAGTTTGATATCGACGACCTGGCCGAGATCGGCCGTCGAGCCGACGAGCTGCTTGCCGGCGCCGTTGTACTGCCACGCGCCCTCGCGGAACTCCACCACGGTCCCGCCGGGCAGGGCCTGGCGAGCGGTCTGCGCGGCCGGGGGGGCGAATCCGCCGAAGTGCTTGCCGGCGAGTTGGAAGTCGGCCCGATTCGTGCGATCGATGGCGTCGGCGAACGACTTCTTGGCCGATGCGCCAAAGGTGGAGACGAATGTGATGAGGGCAAGACCGATCATCAGGGCCGCAGCCGTCGACGCCGTGCGTCTCGTGTTGCGCGCCGCGTTCTCCCGCGCCAGCTCGCCCGTGACACCCCGGATGTGCGCAGACGGCCACCCGAGTGCCAGCGCGGCGGGTCCGGCGATGACCGGGCTCAGCATGGCGACGCCCACGAACACGAGGAAGGCGGCGACGCCGACAAGGCCGCCAGCACCGCCCGGGAAATCACTGGACTTCACGTTGGCGAACAACCCGAGAAACAGCAGGACGACGCCGACGCCCGTCACGATTCCGCCGATGACGTAGCGACGGCATCCCGAGGTGGGCGTGACAGCGTGGTCCTGGATGGCGGCGACGGGCGGCACGCGGGCGGCACGCCGTGCCGGCGACAGCGCCGACACCAGCGTCACCACGATGCCGAGGATGATCGCCACGATCACCGTCCGGGGCTTCAACACGATCCCGCCGCTCGGCAAGTCGACGCCGAAGCTCTTGAGGAGTCCCTGGAGCCCCGACGCCACGAAGATCCCGAACGCCAGCCCGACAATCGACGAGAAGACTCCTGTCGCCAGCGCCTCGACGGCGACCGACCATGTCACCTGACGGCCGCTGGCGCCCACGGCCTTCAACAGGCCGAGCTCGCGCGCTCGTTGAGCCACGATGATCGAGAACGTGTTGTAGATGATGAAGGCGCCCACGAACAGAGCGACCAGGGCGAAGATCAGCAGGAACGTGTTGAAGAACGACAACCCTTGCTTGATGGTGTTCGCGGTCTCTTTGGCGAGCGCCTTCTGGGTGATTGTCTCGTAGCGGTCGGTCAACCCGGTGCGCTGGAGCTGGGCACGGAGGTTGTCCCTAAGGCCGGCCTGGGAGACACCCGACTTGGCGGCCGCGTCGACCTCATCCCAGACGCCCACCTTGTTCAGGACGCGCTGGGCGGTGGTCGGCTCGAAGGCGGCGAGCGTTGCGCCCGCCAGGTTTCCCGCGTCCCCGAACTTGAACACGGCCGAGACCTTGAAATCCTGGGGGGCGACGGTCAGAAAGTCGACGTGGACGGTGTCGCCGACGCGGACCTTCGCCTTGTCTGCTGTCGTCTGGTCGAGCCCCACCTCGTCGGGGCGGGTCGGGCGCGCGCCCTGCTCGACGTTGAACGACTTGGCGAACCGGGGGATGGACCCCCAGGAGACACCGAGCGTCGGCGCCTGACCTTGGATTGCTTTGCCGTCCTTGCCGATCACCAGGGCGTAGCCGCTGACCGATCCCTGAGCATCGGCCACGCCGTCGGTGGAGCGCACGACGGGCACCAGGCTGTCCGGCACCGGCGCACGGTCGGCCTGCGAGTTGGAGCCCGCGCTGCTCACCTTGAAGGGAAGCTTCGCCCGCACCACCGCGTCGGTGCCGCTCGTCGTCTGCGTGAAGAGGTGGTCGAAGACGCTGCCGATGGTGTCGGTGAACACGAATGTTCCGGCGACGAACCCGACGCCGAGCACGATCGAGATCGACGTCAGCAGGAGCCGGAACTTGTGGGCGAGCAGTCCCTTGCGGGTGACCTCCCACACGGCCGGCTAGTCCCCGAGCTCTTTCATGCGGTCCAGGATCTTGTCGGGGGTCGGCTTGGGCATCTCGTCGACGATCTTGCCGTCGACGAGAAAGACGACGCGTTCGGAACGGCTGGCGCCCAGGGGGTCGTGGGTAACCATCACCACGGTCTGGCCGAACTCTTCGACTGCGTCGCTGATGAAGCCCAGCAGCTCGGCACTGGCCTTGGTGTCGAGGTTGCCGGTCGGCTCGTCGGCGAAGATCACCGCAGGCCGCGTGACCAGGGCGCGTGCGACGGCAACGCGCTGCTGCTGGCCGCCCGACAGCTCGTCGGGACGATGGCGGAGCCGATCGCGGAGACCGACGGTGTCGACGACCCGATCGAACCAATCGCGGTCGGGTTCCTTCCCCGCCAGCTTGAGCGGGAGGAGGATGTTCTCCTCGGCATCGAGCATGGGGATCAGGTTGTAGGCCTGGAAGATGAAGCCCATCTTCTCCCGGCGGACGAGCGTCAGGTCCTTCTCGGAGATGGCACTGATCTCTTGCTCCTCCAGGAAGATCTGTCCGGACGTCACCCGGTCGAGGCCGGCGAGGCAGTGCAGGAGCGTCGACTTCCCCGAACCCGACGGGCCCATGATGGCGATGAAGCGCCCACTGGGCACTTCGATCGATAGACCGTCGAGGGCGCGGACCGCGGTGTCGCCCTTGCCGTACACCTTGGTGATGTCGACCGCGTGCGATGCGACCTTGGTATCCGCGCCCGGCACGCTACATGCCAGGAGCGGCGGATCAGCCGAAGCTGTAGGTGACCCCGGTCAACTGCTCGGACAGCTCCCATAGCCGGCTCGCGCTCGCAGCGTCGTAGCCCTTCTTCGCAGCCTTGACGCGCTTGGGCGCCCCACGCTGTTCCATGAAGCCGCTGGGTCCGAAGAACTCGCCACCTTGGACGTCGGGCGCGGTGGCCGCGTAGAGCTGGGGCAGCGCGCCTTCGGCGGCCGACTGTGCCATGAAGTTCGACCACTGGAACGACGTGCCCGACTGGAGGTTGGTGTTGGCGTACCCGGGGTGGGCGACGGCGGCGACGACCGCCGAACCTCCGGCGCGGGCGCGGCGGTCGAGCTCGAACGTGAACAGGATATTCGCCAGCTTCGACCGGCCGTACGCGAGCCACTTGCGGTACGAGCGCTCCCACTGCAGGTCGTCGAAGTTCATGCGGCCCACCTTGTGACCGAAGCTGGTGACCGACACGACCCGCGAGCCGGGCCGGGCCTGGAGCTGGGGGAGCAGCAACCCGGTGAGGGCGTAGTGCCCGAGGTGGTTGGTGCCGAACTGCATCTCGAACCCGTCGGCCGTCTGGCGGCGCTCCGCCAGCGCCATGACGCCTGCGTTGTTCACGAGGATGTCGAGGTGGTCGCGCTCGCCTGCGTAGGACTCGGCGAACTTCCGCACCGACGTCAGGTCGGCCAGGTCGAGCAGCGACAGCTCGACCGACGCGTCGGGAGCCTCTGCCCGCAGGCGCTCGACCGCCTCCGTCCCGCGGCCTTCGTCCCGGCACGCCATGACGACGTTGGCTCCGTGCCGCGCCAGCGCGAGGGCGGTTTCGTACCCGAGGCCGCTGTTGGCCCCGGTCACCACCGCCGCCCTCCCACCCAGGTCGGGGATGTCATTCGCCGTCCACTTGGCCATCGGGCCTCCCTCTTCGGCTCGCGCCACATCATTGACCAGACGGGCCACGCGAGACTGGCCGGGTGCTGGCTCGCCTCATGGTTCTTCTCGCTCTGACCGCCGTGGTCCTGCTCGCCGCCCCGCAAGCGGCGCCCGCCGCCGGCGATCCGACTCTGTCGATCGACCCGGCGGCGGCCCTGTCCGCCCTGCACTGCCCGGCCAGCTTCGTCCGCCCGAAGACCCCGGTGCTGCTCGTGCACGGCACCGGCTCGACGGCGGAGGAGTCGTGGACCCACACGTTCGCCAAGACGTTGCCACGCGACGGCCACGACGTGTGCACGATCGATCTTCCCCAACGCGCCCTGGGCGACGCGCAGGTGTCTGCGGAGTACGTCGTGGTCGCCATGCACGCGGTGGCGGCGCGCGCCGGCCGCAAGATCGACGTCGTCGGACACAGCCAGGGCGGCCTCGAGCCGCGCTGGGCCCTCAAGTGGTTCCCGTCCACGCGGTCGCTGGTCGACGACTACGTCTCGATCTCGTCGACCCAGCACGGCAGCCTCGACGCCGACGGCATCTGCACGCTCGGCTCGTGCGCACCGTCGGTCTGGCAGCAGCGCCGGGAATCCCAGTTCCTGAAGGCGCTCAACACCGGAGACGAGACACCCGGCGATGCCTCCTACACATCGATCTACAGCCTCACCGACGAGATCGTGCCGGAGCTTCCGCCGCCGGCTACATCGATGCTCGCCGGCGCACGGAACATCGCCCTGCAGGACGTGTGCCCGGGTCGGCCGGCCGACCACTTCAGCATCCTGTGGGACGCCGTCGGGGAGGCCCTGGTCATGGATGCCCTCGACCACCCCGGTCCCGCCGACCCGGCCCGCCTCGGCCCCACCGTCTGCCTTGGCCTGATGGCCCCCGGTCTGGACGCCGGCGACGTCGCCTACATGCACACCGTCGCACTGGCGAATGCCGCGCAGTCGACGGTGGTGACGGGTCCCATGTCGTCCGCGGAGCCGCCGCTCAAGGCGTACGTCCTCGGCACACAAGCGGCTGCCACCCCGAAGGCGACGCCCGCCGCGAATCCGTCGCCTGGTAGTTCGGCGCCTGCCCCGCCGCCGCAGTCAACGCCGCCGTCGGTGCAGGCGCGCACCCTGGCCGCGACCGGCGGAACTGCGCCACTGAGGGGAGCGATCGCCTTGCTCGGGCTGGCACTCGCGGCCAGGCGTGTGAAACGGTCCTGAACCGATGGACCTCTCACCAGTCGGAGTCTGGACGTTCCACCTCGACCTGCTGCCGGTGGCGGGCGCCCAGGAGATGGTTGCCGAGATCGAGGACCTCGGGTACGGCGCGGTCTGGATTCCTGAAGCGATGGGTCGCGACCCCATGGCGCATGCCCCCCTTCTGCTGAGCGGAGGCAAGCGCATCGTCGTCGCGACGGGCATCGCCAACATCTGGAATCGGAGCCCGGTGGCGATGGCTGCCGCGCACCGCACAATCACGTCGGCATTTCCTGACCGCTTCCTTCTCGGCCTCGGCGTGAGCCACGGTGCATTTGTGGAGGGCTTCCTCCACGAGCAGTACAAGCAGCCACTCACGAAGATGAAGCAGTACCTGGACGCCATGGACGCCGCACCGTTCATGGCCGACGCGCCATCGACAGAGCCGACGCGAGTGTTGGCCGCCCTCGGACCCAAGATGCTGGCGCTGGCGGCCGAACGGGCTGCCGGTGCCCACCCATACTTCGTGTCCGTCGAACACACGGCGTTCGCCCGCGAGGCGCTCGGCCCTGATCCGCTGCTCTGTGTCGAACAAGCAGCAGTCCTGTCGACCGACGCCGAGGCCGCCCGTGCGGCGGCGCGTGCCCACATGGCGATCTACCTGACGTTGCCGAACTACACGAACAACCTGCGTCGCTTCGGTTTCGGCGACGAGGACTTCGACCACGGTGGCAGCGACCTGCTCGTCGACACGCTCGTGGCCTGGGGCGACGTCGAAGACGTTGCGGCGCGCGTGCGAGCGCACCAGGACGCCGGCGCCAACCACGTGTGTCTCCAGGTCCTCGGCACGCTGCCCGATGACGTGCGCAACCCGCCGATCGAGCAGTGGCGGGCCCTGGCACCCGCGCTCGGCCTGAGCTGAGCGCACGCGGGGTCGCCGCGGCTCTACATTCGTTGGCCGTGGCGGACGAGCAGGCGATCGTCGTCGAGCACCGCAAGGAGCTGACCTACCTGTTGTGCCAGGCCGCTGAGCTGGAGCACAGCCTGATGGCGCAGTACCTGTTCGCGGCGTTCAGCCTGCGCACCGAGCCGGGGCCGGGTCTGACCGAAGAGCAGCACGAGGCGGTCGAGCGCTGGCGCGCCGCGATCCTCGCCATCTCCGCCGAGGAGATGCTGCACTGGGCGCTGGTGCAGAACCTGCTCATCGCGGTGGGCTCGGCGCCGTATGTCAGCCGTCCGCACATGCCGCACCAGGCGAAGGGCTACCCGCCCGGGATCCAGCTGCGGCTGCTGGCGTTCGGCGAGCCGGCCATGCAGCACTTCGTCTACCTCGAGCGGCCCGACGGGATGGACATGTCCGACGGCGAGGGATTCGTGCCGTCGGGTCCGGTACCCGAACCCATGGCCGCCCACGAGCTGCAGCCACGCGGCCAGTTCTTCACCACGCAGGGATACCTCTACCGGGCCATCGAAGACGGCATCGACGGCCTCGCGGCGCGCATGGGCGAGGACCGGCTGTTCATCGGGCCCCGCTTCCACCAGAGCAACGCGCCACACGTGTGGCCCGAGCTCGTGCCGATCACGGATGCCGCGAGTGCCCGCCAGACGATCGAGCGGATCGTCGAACAGGGTGAAGGGGCGCGTGGCGAGTGGGCGACGGCCCACTACGGGCGGTTCCTGGAGGTGCGCGAGGACTATCAGGCGATGGCAGCCGCCGACCCGTCGTTCCAGCCCGCCCATCCCGCGGTCGCCGCCGGAGTGCGCGGCGTCGAAGGCATCGAGCCCGACGTCTACATCACCGATCCGATGACCGCTGCCATCTCCGATGCCTTCAACGCCGTCTACGACCTGTTGCTGCAGATGATAGCCCGCTAC
>JAFASB010000023.1 GCA_019244985.1 Acidimicrobiia bacterium
ACGCCCGGGCATTGCGGCGATGGCACAGCGGGAACCGTTACAGTGGTCGATGTCATCGTGGAGACCGAATACCGGATCGACGAGCTGGCCCGTGAGGCCGGGACGACGGTGCGCAACGTCCGGGCCTATCAGGACCGCGGGCTGCTGCCACCGCCGCGGCGCTCGGGGCGCGTTGGCCTCTACACCGACGCCCACCTCGCCCGGCTCCGCCTGATCGGCCAGCTCCTCGAGCGGGGCTACACCCTCGCCAACATCGACGAGCTGCTCTCGGCGTGGGAACGGGGTCAGGACCTCGGCGCCCTGCTGGGCCTCGAGGCGGTCCTCGTACAGCCGTGGTCGGACGAGGTGGCGGCGGCGATCAGCCTCGACGACCTCAACGAGCTCTTCGGCCAGGATGACGAGGCCCTGCGCGAGGCCGTCAAGCTCGGCCTCCTCGAACCTGGCGAGGACGGACAGAGCTTCCGCGTCCCGAGCCCACGCCTGCTGCACGCCGGTGCCGAGCTCGTCGCCGCCGGCATTCCCCTCGAGGCCGTGCTCAACCACGCCCGCCAGCTCGAGCGCGATACCGACCGCATCGCCGCCCGCTTCGTCGAGCTCGTCTCGGCTAACGTGTTCGAGCCCTACGGAGACCGGCCGTTCCCGGCTAGCGACGTCCCCCGCCTGGCCGAGCTCCTTCGTCGCCTGCGCCCACTCGCAGAGCTCACCGTCGACGCCTACCTGGCCCGGGCCATGGAGCAGCGCCTGGCCGGCGAGCTCGGCAACCACTACGACCGGCTGCTCGGCCACCTCGGCGAGAAGGGCGCGTGACGACCGACACGTTGCTTCCTTTGACTGTGACAGTTTAGACTGGCACAGTCCAGGGGATGCTGTGACGCAGAGCACGTCAAAGCCCCCTATCTCGGCGCACGGAGGAATCCCCATGCTGCTGCTCGCCGCCCAGAGCCCCGGCACGTCCGCCCCGGCCCGAGGGGCCCCGCTCTCGGATCTGGTGACGCTGACCGCCGTTTTCGCCGTCGCCGGCCTCGTGCTGCTCGCCGTCTCGGTCGCCCACCGGCGTGGGCGCATCGGGTGGCTGCAGCGTCTCGCCGATTTCGCCGAAGAAACGAGCGGCCTGCCCGGCTGGGCGGCCATGCCGCAGGCCGTCGGCGCCGTCAGCCTGATCGTCGCCGCGTTCGGCTTCTACTGGGACGTGTCCTGGCACATCGACCGAGGACGTGACCCCGGGGCGCTGGCCAACCCCGCCCACTGGTTCATCATCATCGGACTGGCCGGCGTAGCCCTCGCGGGCATCCTTTCCGTCGTCCTCGGACAGGACCGGACGACGGGGTCTTCGATCCGCTTCGGCCGCGACTGGAACGTGCCCGTCGGCGGGCTGCTCTTGAGCATCTGCGGCCTGATCGCCCTCGCCGGCTTCCCGCTCGACGACATCTGGCACCGGCTGTTCGGCCAGGACGTCACCCTGTGGGGCCCGACCCACATCCAGATGGTCGGCGGGGCGTCCCTGGCGACGCTCGCCATGTGGGTGCTCGCCGTTGAAGGCGAGCGGGCCGCCAAAGCGGCCGGCCGCCCCGTCGATCCGAAGGCGATGTGGCGCTTCCACCTTTCGCTGGCGGGGGCCTTCCTGATCGGCATGTCGACCCTGCAGGCCGAGTTCGACTTCGGCGTCCCCCAGTTCAACCAGCTGTTCCAGCCGGCGATGATCATGCTGGCCGCCGGCATCGCCCTCGTCGCCGCCCGCATCCGCCTCGGCAAGGGCGGTGCCCTCGGGGCCGTCGGGTTCTTCCTGCTCTTCCGCGGGGTGCTGAGCCTCCTGATCGGCCCGGTCCTGGGGCGCACGCTGCTTCACTTCCCTCTGTACGTCGTCGAGGCCGCGGTCATCGAGATCGTCGCCCTGCGCGTGCCCGCCCGCGCCAAGCCCCTCACGCTGGGCCTGTGGTCGGGCATCGGACTCGGCACCATCGGCCTTGCCGCCGAGTGGGGTTGGAGTCATATCTTCATGCCGCTCCCCTGGCACGCCACCCTGCTGCCGCTCGGCGCCGTGTGGGGCTTCGTCAGCGCCGTGTGCGGTGCGCTCATCGGCGCCCTCATCGGCCGAGCCATCAGCCCGCCTGCCGACGACTTCCTCGTCGTGCGTCAGCGGCTGCCTCGGGGTGTCGGCGTCGCGCTGGCAGCTGCGGTGATCGCCGTCCTGGCCCTGCCGCTGACGTCGACGGTGCACCCCTACCGCGCCGACGTGACGATGGATCCCCCGCTCGGGATCCCGGGCGGCCGCGTGCATGTCACGCTGCACATGCACCCCGCCAACGCCGCCCACGGCGCCCAGTGGTTCAACGTCACCGCCTGGCAGGGCGCCCGCACGGGCAACGGCGGCCTCGTGGTCAAGGATCTCCGCGAGACCAGCCCCGGCGTCTACCAGACCGACGGCACCGTGCCGGTGTTCGGCGAGTGGAAGGCGTTGGTGCGCCTGCACAAGGGCCGGAGCCTGATGGCCCTTCCGATCTACCTGCCGGCCGACCCGGCGATCCCCGCCGCCCAGGTGCCGCCGTGGCCCAACGTCACGCGCAACTTCCAGCGTGAGAAGCAGGTCCTCCAGCGCGAGTCGGTCGGCGGCAGCCAGTGGCTGCAGCGGCCCGCCTACGCGCTGCTCGGCGCCCTCGCCCTCGTCTGGGTGGGGTCGCTCGGCTGGGGCCTGCGTCGCCTCGAAGGGGCCGTGCCGCCCGACGAGCCGCGCCGCGGCGAACGCATCGCGCCGACGCCGGAACCCGAGCGCCAGCCTGTCGGCGCACGCTCTTGACGTCGGAGGTCAGACGTCCGTCCGACCAGGTCGTCCTGCCCGCCCGCTTCGACGAGTCCGAGGTTCTTCCCGAGACCGAGCTCTCGTAGTCGCCGGCTAGCGGCCGCACCGGCTGGCGGTCGTCCACTGGCTCCATCCGGCCTGCTGTTGCAGTTTCACCGCCGCCGCATCTTGCTCTGAAGGCGGGGCGTCGCTTGCCGTGCCCGAATAGCCGAGCGCGTGCCAGGTCGAATCGAGGAACTGGTACGCCCCGCCGCCAGGCGCGCTGTAGTTGTTGCCGGACTCGAGCTCACGGATGCAGTCCCAGGAACCGCCCGGGCGGACGCCGCGTCGAGCGGCGGCGTCCCGGCGGGCCTGCTCGGCGGCGACGAGCGCAGCGAGTTCGCCCTTGACACGCGCCAGCAGGGCGCGCATCGAGGCGTCGACCTTCAAGAGGGCGGCCTGCTCGGCGGCCAGGCTGGCGACGGTCGTCCGCCGGTCTGCCTCGAGGCGCTGGAGCGACGCTTGCGTCGTGCCCAGGTCCTGGCGGGCCGCAACGAGCTCGTCGGCGACGGCTCGGTCCTCGCCGGCAGCGAGCGACGCGTAGTGGTTGCGAACGGGGAGGTCGACACCGTTGCTGTCGGCCAGCTGCTGCACGACCGACAGCGACCCGCCGTGGACGTAGGCGTCGACGGCCTCGGTGGCGAGTTGGCCCCTGACGTCGGCGAAGCGCCGGTTGGCGGCGCCGAGCATGCCGCTCGCCTGGGCCAGCGCCGCGTCGGTCGCCGCCAGCTTCGCCCTCGCAGCGTTGAGCTGGGCGGTCACCGCCGCGATGCGCCCGGCCGTGGCGTCGATCTGAGCGGCCAGACGGGCGGCCTCGGCCTTCGTGCCGCTGACGGTGCTCGCAGAGGAGCGGGCGGTACTACCAGCGACGGCAGCGAAGGCCACCGCCACACAGACGACTGCACGGAGTGATCGTCGTTGATAACCCATGTCAGGACGCGCGCCGACCATCGAAGAGGTGCGGGGAGCGCCGACGACCCTAGTGAGGCGCAACCGGCCGTTGCCAACCCCGTGCGTGGACGGCAGCAATCGTCGTGACGACGCCAGCGACACCATCACCCGGTTCGTCCCCGGTGCTTAGCTCCCCGCGGGCTCT
>JAFASB010000099.1 GCA_019244985.1 Acidimicrobiia bacterium
CGTACTTGTCGGCCTGGTCGTCGTCGTCGGGACGACGGCCCGCATCCATTGCGAGCGGCGTCCCGGGCTCCACGGTCAGGGCGTAGGCGCTGATATGCGTCGGCGACAGGGCCAGGACGTCGTCGAGGCTGCGGCGCCAGTCGTCGACCGACTCCCCTGCGGCGCCGAAGATGAGATCGACGTTGAAGTTGGTGAAGCCGGTGTCGGTGGCCAGCTGCACCGCCACCTCGAGCTGACCTGGCGAGTGCGAGCGGCCCAGCGTGGCCAGCACGTGAGGCGCCGTCGACTGGGCGCCGAACGACAGTCGGTTCACGCCGGCGTCGCGGTAGGCCCCGAGCGCGTCCGAACAGACACTGTCGGGGTTGCACTCGACGGTGACTTCGGCGTCGTCGCGGCGGGGAATGGTGGCGAGGATCGAGCACAGCAGCTCGGCGGGCAACAACGACGGCGTGCCGCCTCCGAAGAACACGCTCGACGCCGGCGCCAGCTCGGCGCCCGCTAACTCCCGACGGCAGGCCGCGGCGTAGGCCTCGAACAGGTGCGCACGGTCCGTCCACGTGGCGAACGCGCAGTAGTCGCAGCGCGCCGCGCAGAACGGGATGTGAACGTAGACACCGAAGGCCATTGCCCCCAGCGTCGCGCTGGACGACGGGCTAGGCGCGCCGGAGCTGCAGGTCGTCGAGGCGACGCACGAGCGCGTCGACCTCGATCCCGGCGGCCGCCGCGATGGCGCGCAGGTCATCACGCCGGATCGTGAGCATCCGCCCGTTGAAGTCCTGACGCTGCACCTGGATGGTGTTCACGTACCGGTGCAGGACGCGCGCTTCGTCGTCGTCGACGCCCTCGAAGCGGGTGAGGTCGATCGTGATCTTGTCGGACCCGTCCCACGACCGCTCTGCGTCTCCGTTGGCCGTGGCCGCATCCGTGAGGTCGATGTCGGCGGCGTCCCGGGGCAGCAACTGGTCGACCGGCACGTTGTAGAAGCGGGCCAAGCGCTGGAGCCTGGGCACCGAAATCGCCCGCTCGCCACGCTCGTACGCCCCCAGCACCGAGGCCTTGAACTCCTGCTTCGAGGCGCCCTCAACCTCCTGAAGGGACAGCCCTTTCTGTTTGCGAATGGCTCGCAGTCGTTCACCGACGCGCCGGGCGTACCCGCCTGCCATTCCCTCCTCGATCACGCTCGCCCCCTTTGTTCCTTTTCCACTGTAATACCGGCCACGCTCCGTGGCAATCACAGAGCGTGCCGGACCCCTGACACTGGGTACGTGGAATCGTCAGGGTGATTCGGTGCCGGAGGTCACAACCCCTGCCCGGAGGGCACACAGCAGGGTCCCGGCGGCGACGGCAGCCGTCTCGGCCCGCAGCACCGTGGCGCCCAGGCCGACCGTCGGCAGCCCTGCGGCTGCCTCGTCCTCGGCCCACCCTCCCTCGGGGCCGACGAGGACGACCGGTCGGTCGAGGGTCGGCCGGCCGCCGCCCGGCTCAGCCAGGACCGCACCCGGGATTGCGGCGACCTCGCCGAAGGACTGGAGATCCGCCACCTGGGCCAGCCACGTGCGCCGGCTCTGCATGGCGGCCTGACGGGCGATGCGACGCAGACGCTCGACGTGGTGGTCCGCCCGCCCGCTGTCCCAGCGGACCACCGACCGTTCGGCTGTGAACGGGACGATTTCGTCTACGCCGAGCTCGGTCAGTTTCTGGACTGCCCAGTCGAGGCGCTCCCCCTTGGTCAGGGCGATGGCGACGGTGACCGACGGCGTCGGACGCGGCTCGACGCTGATCTCGTCGGCCGGATCGAGTCCACTCGCCGTGAAGCGGCACAGCCGCCAACTGCCGGCCCCGTCGCAGACCGTCACCGTCTCTCCCACCCGCAGCCGTAGGGCCCGCTCGAGATGGCGACGATCGTCGGCCGTCAGCTCGGGGGCGTCGATATCGACGACGAACGCGTGCGCGGCCGCGTCCCGCAGCACGCTCACGACGCGGCCTACTTGAACGCCGAGCGAATCTTGGAGAACAACCGGGTGTCGGCGGGAGCGACATCGTCGCCCCGGGCCGCCGCGAAACGGCGCAGGAGCTCCTCCTGCTCGGCGCTGAGGTGGGTCGGTGTGTCGACCATGACCTGGACCAACAGGTCGCCGCGGCCCCGGCCGTCGAGATGGGGCACCCCTCGCCCCCGCAGCCGGAAGACACGCCCGGACTGGGTGCCGCCGGGGACGACGAGGTCCTCGGTGCCGTCGAGCGTCTCGTACCGGAGGTGCGCGCCGAGCGTCGCCTGGGTGATCGGCAGGTGCAGCACGTCGACCAGGTCGTTGCCGTGGCGCTGGAAGCGTTCGTGGGGCGTCACGCGGAGATGGACGTAGAGGTCGCCGTAGCCACCGCCCCGGGCGCCGGCGGCGCCGCGGCCGGTGAGCCGCAGCGTCGAGCCGTCGTCGACACCGGCAGGCACGTCGACGGTGTAGGCCCTCTCCTCGGTGACTCGACCCTCGCCGCGGCAGTCGCTGCACGGCGATGCCACCTCTTCACCGGTGCCGCCGCACTTGGCACAGGGCGACGACGACACCATCTGGCCGAGGATCGATCGCCGCACACGGTGCACCTCGCCGCTGCCCCCGCACTCCCGGCACGTGGTCGGCGTCGTGCCCGGCCGCGCACCGCTGCCCTGGCAGGTGGCGCAGGCGACCGGCTGGCGCAGGCGCACCTCGCGCTGGGATCCGAAGACGGCGTCCTCGAACGTGAGGTCGAGAGCGACCTCCATGTCGGGACCCTGCCGGGAGCGCGGACCCCGGGCGCCGCCGCCGAACGGCGACCCACTGAAGCCGCCGAAGAAGCTCTCGAACAGGTCACCGAGTCCGGCCGCAAACGGGCCGGAGTCGAAGCCCGACCCACCGCCGCCGACGCCGGCCCCTTCGGGGCCGAAGAGGTCGTAGCGCCGGCGCCGCTCGGGGTCACGCAGCGTCTCGTACGCCTGGGTGACCTCCTTGAAGCGCTCCTCGGCGTGGGGATCGCCGCCGTTGGCGTCGGGATGCAGCTCACGCGCCAGCTTGCGGTACGCGCGCTTGATCTCGTCCTCGGTGGCACTGGGGCTGACGCCCAAAAGCTCGTAGAAATCGGCCATCGGTGTCAGGCGCTGAGTGTCCGGCCGAGTCTCTCACTGACGACGGCGACGGCCGCCATTGCCTGCGGATAGTTCATCCGCGTTGGCCCGAGCACGCCGACGGTGCCGACCGGCTCGCCCTCGATCTCGTAGGGCGCCACGACGATCGAGCACTCGGCGAGCGGCTGTAGGCCGTGCTCGGCGCCGATCGAGACCGCGATCCCCTGATCGCCGTCGTGGTCGATGACCTCGCGCAAGAGACTGACGACGACGTACTGCTGCTCGAGGATGGCGAGCACCTGGCGCACGGTGTCGACGGCGTCGAAGGCGGCGGCCATGCGCGACGCGCCCCCGACGAAGACGTGGTCGTGCTCCCGGTCGGCTGGGTCGCCCATCGACTTCAAAACGACGTCGACCAGGCCGTCAAGGCGCTGGTCGCCTGTGGCCGGCACGCGGGCGCCGTCTTGCAGCGACGTACCGCCGAGGTGGGCGGATAGGTGTGTGCTGGCGGCGGCCAGACGCTCATCGCCGACGTCGGCGTCGAGCTCGAGCATCGCCTTCTCGATGGCGCCGTTCGACAGCACGATGACGACCATGGCCGCCCGGTCGGTGAGCCCCACCACCTGCACTGAGCGGACCGTCGCCCGTTCGTGGGGCGGCGCCAGCACCAACGCCGCGTAGCTGGTGAGACCCGACAGCAGGCTGCTCGTGTCGTGCAGCATCTGCTCGAGCTCGCCGTGGGCGTGGGCGAAGAAGTCGCGCACCTGCTGGCGCTGAACGGCAGGGAGAGCGCCGGGACCGGTGAGCTGGTCGACGAAGAAGCGATAGCCGAGGTCGGTGGGGACGCGGCCCGCGCTCGTGTGCGGCTGGGCCAGGTAGCCCTCGCGCTCCAGGGCGGCCATCTCGTTGCGGACCGTGGCCGGAGACACACCGAGGTCGGTCGTGCGCGCCACATGGGCCGAGCCGACGGGCTGGGCGGTCTCGATGTACTCGCGCACGACGGCACGGAGCACGGCAGCCTTGCGATCGTCGAGCATCAGGGCACCTCTAGCAATCGATGATACCGAGTGCTAGACGGCACACCAGGGTTCAGGTGGTGGCGTCCTCGACGGAGTCGTGGACGCTCATGACCTTGTCGAGGCCGCTGATCTCGAAGGTGCGGCGCAGGCTGGCACTGGGGCAGGCGACCCGCAGGTCGCTGTCTCGCCGGCGGGCCCGGGTCAGCCCGTCGACCAGCACCCGGAGGCCTGCGGAGTCGATGAAACGCACGCCGCTGAGATCGATGACGATCGACGAGGAGCCGTCGTCGACGAGGCGGCGGAGCTGGTCTCGGAACGTGGGCACGGCCGCGATGTCGATCTCACCCTGTGCGGCGAGCACCGTGTGTCCCCCCAGCTTCTCGATTTGGAAGCTTGCGTCGATGACGGCGACCTTAACCGCGGCTACTCATCGAGTCTCAGCGCGGAGATGAAGGCTTCCTGGGGCACCTCGACGCGGCCGATGTTCTTCATGCGGCGCTTGCCTTCCTTCTGCCGCTCGAGCAGCTTGCGCTTGCGCGAGACGTCGCCGCCGTAGCACTTGGCGAGGACGTCCTTGCGCTTGGCCTTGACGGTCTCGCGGGCGATGATCCGTCCACCGATGGCGGCCTGGATCGGCACGTCGAACATCTGACGGGGGATGAGCTCGCGCAGCCGCGCCGTCATCTTGCGGCCGTAGTTGGCCGCCTCGTCCCGGTGCACGATCGAGCTGAAGGCGTCCACCGGCACGCTGTTCAGCAAGACGTCGACCTTCACAAGGTCCGCCTTGGCGTAGCCGGCGGGCTCGTAGTCGAGCGACGCGTAACCGCGCGTGCGCCCCTTGAGCTGGTCGAAGAAGTCGACGACGACCTCGGCCAGCGGGATTCGGTACACGAGCTCGAGGCGGTCTTCGGACAGGTACTCCATCTTCTCCATCTCGCCCCGCCGGGACTGGCAGAGATCCATCACCGTGCCCGTGTACTCGGACGGCAGGAGGATCGTGACCGTGAAGAACGGCTCCTCGATCTCGGCCAGCTCGTTGGGCGGCGGCATCTCGGAAGGGTTGTCGACCTCCTGCACCTCCCCGTTGGTGCGATGGGCGAGGTACTCCACGCTCGGCGCGGTGGCGATCAGCGAGAGGTTGAACTCGCGCTCGAGGCGCTCGCGCACGATCTCCATGTGCAGCAGACCGAGGAAGCCGCACCGGAACCCGAATCCGAGCGCGCCCGACGTCTCCGGTTCGTAGGTGAACGATGCGTCGTTGAGGCGCAGCTTCTCGAGCGCGTCGCGCAGCTCGGCGAAGTCGTCACCCTCGACCGGATACAGCCCGCAGAACACCATCGGCTTGGGATCGCGGTACCCGGTCAGAGGATGGTCCGCCCTACGGCCGGCCTCGGTCACCGTCTCGCCGGAGCGGGCCTCGGCGACGTCCTTGATGCCGGCGATGAGATAACCGACCTCGCCCGGCCCC
>JAFASB010000304.1 GCA_019244985.1 Acidimicrobiia bacterium
GTGGGGGAAGACTGCGGGGATGACCGACGAGCACTGGGTCGCCACCGAACCCTCACCCCGACACGTCCGCGCCTTCTTCAACGGTGTCGCGGTCGCCGACAGCAAACGGGCGCTGCTGCTGCGCGAGCGTGACCACGTCGGCGTCTATTACTTCCCGATGGACGACGTCCGCATGGAGCTGCTCACACGTACCGACAAACACACCCGCTGTCCCTACAAGGGCGACGCGACCTACTGGTCGATCGACGTGGACGGCCGGCGAGCCGAGAACGCGGTGTGGGGCTACGAAGAGCCGTTGCCCGATCGCGCCGACATCAAGGGGCACGTGGCATTCTACTGGGACAAGCTCGACCAGTGGTTCGAGGAGGACGAGGAGGTCTTCGTCCATCCGCGTGATCCCCACCACCGCGTCGACGCATGCCACAGCCGGCGCCACGTGCGCGTCGTGATCGGTGGCGAGGCCGTCGCCGAGACCGACCGCCCGGTGCTCGTCTTCGAAACCGGGCTTCCCGTCCGGTACTACATCCCTAAGCAGGACGTGCGCCTCGACCTTTTGCGCGCGACCGAAACTGTTACCGGCTGCCCGTACAAGGGCGAGGCCCGGTACTGGTCAGTCGGTGAGGTCCGGGACGCGGCGTGGAGCTACCCGTATCCGTTGCCGGCGGTGTCGGGGATCGCCGCCCACGTGTGCTTCTTCCAGGAGCGGGTCGATGAGGTCTGGGTCGACGGCGAGCAGCTGGATCGACCCCATACGCATTGGTCGACGAAGCGCTGACCGGTTAACCGAGGCCGGCCAGCCGGCGCAGCTCGGCCATCAGCGAGCGGGCGGCGCGCGCCACGTCTGCACGGTCCGTGAACGCCTGCTCGACGACCCTCATCACCTCGGCCTCCAGGTCGACCGTCGCATCGCCGTCTGCACCGCCGATCGGGACCACCGGTGCCATCGGAGCCAAGAGCTCGTCGACCTCGTCGCCCGGTGCCGGCCATCCGACGAGGAAGCCTTGGAAGTGGTCGCAACCGAGGCGACGGAGCTGGTCGAGTTGCTCGCGCGTCTCGACACCTTCGGCGACGACGGAGAGCCCGAGGGCATGCGCCATGGCGATCATTGCGGCCACGAGCGGCGTGCCACCGGAGACCGTGTCGATGTCGGCGATGAACGAGCGGTCGATCTTCATCGTCTCGACCGGCATGCGGCGGAGCCGGTCCAGCGACGAGTAGCCGGTCCCGAAGTCGTCGAGGGCCAGCCGCACACCGAGCTCCTTGAGCTCCCACAGGCGGCGGATCACCGGTCGGGTGTCGTCCATGACCACGCTCTCGGTGATCTCGATGGCGAGGCACTCCGGCGGCAGAGCGTTGGCCGCCAGCGTGGCAACGAGCGACTCGACGAGGCTCGGCTGTTCGAGCTCGCGCATCGAGAGGTTGACGGCGATCCACAGCGGGGGGTCCTGGGGAAACCGGTCGCACCACGACCGGGCTTGCGCGCACGCGGCACCGAGCATCCACTCGCCGATGCGGCCGATGAGCCCGGTCTCCTCCGCAAGGCCGATGAACTCGTACGGGGGCAGCAGTCCGCGCTGGGGGTGCTGCCACCGCACGAGGGCTTCCAACCCGACGACGGTTCCGGCCGCGATGTCGATCACCGGCTGGTACAGAGCCCGAAGCTCGCCCCGGTCGATGCCCTGGCGCAGCGCCGTCTCGGTGGAGATCCGATCGACGAGCAGCGAGCGCATCGACTCGTCGAAGACCTCGTAGACGCCCTTCCCCCGCTCCTTGGCGCGGTACATGGCGAGGTCGGCGTCGGCCAGGAGTTGATCGGCCTCCGTGCCCTCGCCAGGGGCGACGGCGACGCCGATGCTCGACGAGACGTGCACCTCGGTGCCCGAGATGGCGAACGGCTTCTCCAAGCACTCGAGGATGCGGCCCGCGACCGCCACTGCGTCGTCGCCGTCGGCAAGGGCCTCGCACAGCACGACGAACTCGTCGCCGCCGAGGCGGGCCAGGGTGTCGCCCTCGCGAATGACCTCCGGCACGCGGTCAGCGACGCCGAGGAGAAGCCGGTCACCGCCCTCGTGGCCGAGCGTGTCGTTTACGGCTTTGAAGCGATCGAGGTCGATGAACAGCACGGCGGTGAGCGCACTCTCGCGTTTGGCGCGTACCAACGCGTGGCGTAGACGGTCGAGGAACAGGGCGCGGTTGGGCAGACCGGTCAGCGGGTCGTGCAGCGACTGGTGCTCGAGGCGCTTCTCGAACGCCTTGCGCTGC
>JAFASB010000421.1 GCA_019244985.1 Acidimicrobiia bacterium
GGTGGATCATGATCTTGGCGCTGGGCAGTGCCAGGCGCTTGCCCCGGGCGCCGCCGGCCAGGATCATGGCTGCGGCCGACATGCCCATCCCGATGCAGATCGTCGACACCTCCGGGCGCACGTGCTGGATGACGTCGTAGATCGCCATCCCTGCGTACGCCATGCCACCCGGCGAGTTGATGTAGAGGTTGATGTCCTTCTCCGGGTCCTGGGCCTCGAGGTACAGGATCTGGGCGACGATGAGGTTGGCGATCTGGTCGTCGACCTCCTGGCCGAGAAAGACGATGCGTTCCTTCAGCAGCATCGAGTAGATGTCGAAGGCCCGCTCACCGCGAGCCGACTGGTCCAGGACGGTCGGGATTACGCTCATGCCGTTCAGCCTCCATCGCTGCGATCTCGTAATCGATATATCATTCCAGAGATAGCACACTTGAGATGAGCAGTTGAAATGACCGCACGACGTCACGACCCCGTCTTCCCCGGCTTCAAGGAGATGGCGGCCAAACGCGAGCGGATGGTCGAGGACCTCGTCGGCCTCCGCGTCGAGCTGGGCCTGTCCCAAACCGAGGTGGCGGCGCGCATGGGGACGTCGCAGTCGGCCGTGGCCCGTCTGGAGTCGGGCGAGGCCGACGTGCGCCTGTCGACCCTCGAGCGTTACGCAGCGGCCCTCGGGCGCGTCCTCGACGTCCGCCTGGAGGGACCGAGGTGAGGTCTCCGGAGGACGTCCTGCGGGCCCAGCTGTTCGCCCGGCGCATCGTGTTCCTCCGCGGCGCCCTCGACGACGGGACCGCCGGCGACGTGGCTGCGCAACTGATGACGCTCGACGCCTCCGGCGACGGCCCGATCCAACTGCACGTCGACAGCCCCGGCGGTCCGCTGGAGCCGGCGTTCGTCCTGATCGACACCATCGGTCTCTTGGGAGTGGCGGTCCACGCCGTGTGCATCGGCCGAGCGGAGGGTGCGTCCGTGGGCATCTTCGCCGCCGCCGAGGAACGGCGCGCTGCGCCCCACGCCCGCTTCCGGCTCTCCCAGCCCGACGAGAAGGCTGCGGGCGTCGCCCGCGACATCGAGACGTGGATGGCCCACAAGCAGCGCATGCTCGACGACTTCCACCGTCACCTCGCGACGGCCACCGGACGACCGTTCGAACAGGTCGAGGCCGACACCACGGCGGGGCGCTTCCTCGACGCCGGCGAGGCCGTTGCCTACGGCCTCGTCCACGAGATCTGGCGCCGATGAGCAAACCGCTCGTCGTCGACACCCACACGCACACGACCACGATGCTTCCGAGGGTGGCCGCTGCCGCGTACCACAGCGTGCTGCGCGGGCGGCCGCCCGACGTCGGGCTGGGCGAGGTTCACGAAGGTGCCGTCGACGCCGTCGTCGCCAAAGCGGTCGGCGACCCGATCGTCACCAGGTGGCACCTGCGCTCTCCGTTCCAGGCCGTGCAGAACCAGCTGTCTGCGATTGAGAACGAGGCCAGCCGGGTGGGGGCCCGTCTGGTCGACACGGCGGCGACGGTTCGCGCCGCCGCGGCCGACGGTCAGCTCGCGGTGCTGCTCGGTCTCGAGGGCGCCGATTGCGTCGGTACCGACCTGGGGTTGCTCGCGCAGCTGGCTGCCGAGGGGGTGCGGATGATCGTCCCCGTTCACCTCGGCGACAACCAGATCGGCACCACCTGTCTGCCGTGGCAGCAGTACGTCGGGCCACTTCCGGTTCGCCGCCAGGCCGTTGGCCTCACCGACTTCGGCGCCGAGTTCGTCGTCACTGCGGACCGCCTCGGGGTCGTCATCGACGGTTCCCACGCCGACGAGCCCACGCTCCTGGGGATGATCGAGCACGGCTCGGCGCCAGTCATCTGCTCGCACGCAGGCGCTCGGGCAGTGTCGTCGTTCGATCGCTACCTGACCGACGACGCCATCAAGGCAGTGGCCGGCACCGGCGGAGTCATCGGCTTGTGGCCCTACTTCATGCGGGGGAAAGGCACACCCACACTCGACGCTCTCACCGACCACGCCCGCCACATCGCCGATTTGGTCGGCGCCGACCACCTCTGCCTCGGCACCGACATGAACGGCGTGCCCGGCCTGGCCGACGGCTACCGGAGCGAGAAGGACGTGCCGCTGATCGCCAAGCACCTCACAGCCGCCGGGTTCTCCGACACCGAGGTCGACGGAATCATGGGCGAGAACTTCCTGCGCGTGCTGGAGATAGTGGCGGGCTAACCCCTCCGGTGGCGGCGCCACCAAACCAGGAACACGGCGACCACCGATGTGAGGAGGACCGTCGCCCAGCGCTCGTCGACTACCTGACCGGTGTCGCCGTCGACCACGATGGAGAACCTATGCGGCACATCGAGCCCGACTACGACCACGACCAGGACCGCTGGCGCACGGTCGTGAGCGTCGGCGAACGGTTCGGGAGCGGCGACGTCTTTCAGCCGACGGCCGACCGCATCGTGGCCGAGAAGCTCCGGCCCGTGCTCGACATCGGCTGCGGCGACGGACGCCTGCCGAGACATCTCCCTGACGACTGGCCGTGGGTCGGTGCGGACCGTTCGCCGACCATGCTCGCCCAGGCGCCCAAGCCCGCCGTCCTCGCCGACGCCCGCACCCTGCCGTTTCCTGACGAGAGCTTCGGTGCCGTGACCGCCCTGTGGATGCTGTACCACCTGCCGGACCCGGAGACGGCCGTCGCTGAGGCTCGCCGGCTCCTGCGCCCGGGCGGGCTGTTCGTGGCGTCGACCAACAGCCGCGACGACTCGCCCGAGTTGCGGCACCTCTACAGCATCGGCCAAGTCAGCTTCGACGCCGAGATCGCTCCTGAGATGATCGGCCGCCACTTCGACAGCGTCGCCGTCCACAAGTGGGATGCACCCCTCGTACACCTGCCCGACAGGGACGCTGTCCGCGACTACCTCGTGGGTCGATTCATGCCTCGCGAGAAGGCAGAGCAGGCGGCGTCCACGGTTCAGACCCCCCTTGACGTCACCAAGCGCGGGGTCCTGGTGTTCGCCCGTAGGCTCCCCTGACATGGCAATGACGATCGCTGAAGCCACCGAGGTGCTGACCGCGCCCGGGCAGATCTTCGAAGTCGGCGACGAGACGGTGCGCGGCATCCCAATGAAGGTGTGGAAGAACGCGCCTCCTTCCTTGCGGGCCGTCCTCGAGATGAGCCGGGGCCACGGCGAGCAGACGTTCCTCGTGTACGAGGACGAGCGGATGACTTTCGAAGAGCACTTCCGCGCCGCCGCTCACCTGGCCACCAAGCTCGTCGATACATACGGCGTGAAGAAGGGCGACCGGGTGGCGATCGCCATGCGCAACTTCCCCGAGTGGCCCATCGCCTTCTGGGCGGCCGGCGTCGCGGGTGCGGTCGTCGTACCCCTGAACGCGTGGTGGACGGGTGAAGAGCTTGCCTACGGCCTGGCCGACTCTGCGTCGACGGTGGCCTTCATCGACGCCGAGCGCGAGGAGAGATTGCAGCCGCACTGGGCCGAGCTGCCGGACCTCAAGGCCGTCGTCGTGGCGCGAGCGGAGGGACCGGTTCAGGAGGGCCACGAGCGCTTCGAGGACGTGCTCGGCGACGTGCCCGCCGATGTCTCTCTTCCCGACGTCACGCTCGAGCCCGAGGACGACGCCACGATCTTCTACACGTCGGGCACCACTGGCCGGCCCAAGGGCGCCCTTGGCACTCACCGCAACATCTGCGGGAACCTCATGTCGTTGGGGTTCGTCGCCATGCGCAGCGGACTGCAGGCGAAAGGTCCCGACGACGGCGGGCTCACAGCAGGCGGAGGCCAGCAGAACTCCTCGCTGTTGAGCGTCCCCTTCTTCCACGCCACCGGTTGTCACTCGGTGCTCGTCGCCAACACGGCGTTCGGCGGCAAGCTCGTGATCATGTACAAGTGGGATCCCGAGCGCGCCCTCGAGCTGATCGAGCGTGAGGAGGTCACCAACTTCGGCGGCGTGCCGTCGATGGTGTGGCAGGTGCTCGACTCCCCCGACTTCGCCAAGCGGGACACCTCGACGGTGAAAGCCATCGGCTACGGCGGCGCGCCGGCGCCGCCGGAGTTGGTGAAGCGCATCAAGGATCACTTCCCGACGGGATCGGCGTCGAACGGGTACGGGCTCACGGAGACGTCGTCGGTCAGCACGATGAACGCCGGCGTCGACTACGAGCGCAAGCCCGACAGCGTGGGACCGCCCGTTCCGGTGGTCGAGGTCAAGGTCGTCGACGAAGCGGGCAACGACCTGCCGCCTGGCGCAGTCGGTGAGCTGTGGATCCGGGGCCCGAACATCGTGAAGGGGTACTGGAACAAGCCCGAGGCTACGGCCGAGACGTTCACCGACGGCTGGCTGCACAGCGGCGACGTGGCTCGTCTCGACGACGAGGGATTCGTCTACATCGTCGACCGGGCCAAGGACATGCTGATCCGAGGCGGCGAGAACATCTACTGCGTCGAGGTCGAGGGCGTGCTGTTCGAGCATCCCGCGGTCACCGAAGCCGCGGTCATCGGCATCCCCCACCCCGTGCTCGGCGAGGAGGTCGGTGCGGTCGTTCAGCTGCGCGCCGGCGCCACGGTTACCGAAGACGAGCTGAAGGCCCACGTCGCCGACCGGCTGGCCGGGTTCAAGGTCCCCGTCAGGTTCTGGTTCCGCGACGAACCGCTGCCCCGTAACCCGGCAGGCAAGGTCATGAAGCGCGACCTCAGGGACGAGCTCCTCCCGAGCTGACGCCCAACACGCCGGATCGCCGCCTTGGTCGCTCACCACCGGACCAGGCGTTCAATCGTTCGCGTAAGGCACGGGGTGGTCCAGATCGAGTTCCACGAACCGCTCGTTGAGGGCGTGGGCGAGGACGTCGTACTGACCCGCGCCGAACGCGGAGTCTCCCCGGAGTAGCTGCTTGAGGTCGGTGCGCGTGTTCGTGCCGCCCAGCGTGAAGTAACGCAGCCAGAGGTCGGCGACGGTGACGCCAGCGAGCACCCGGGCCGCTTCCAGCGCTGAACCGTCGACCATCACACGCGCTGCCTACCCCCGAGACGGGGTGGCCACTCACCTGTCTCGGCGAGCAGCACAGAAAGTTGCGCGAGCTTGACGTTGCTGCCTTGGGACGCGTGTCGCAGCCAGCAGAATGCCTCTTCGGCCGTGAGCTTGTGGCGCTCCATGAGGATGCCCTTCGCCTGGCCGATGACGTCTCTCGTCTCGATCGCCTTGAGAAGGCCCGCGACTTCGGCTTGGAGCCGAGCCAGGTCCTCCCGGACGCGTCGAGCCTCGCCCGCAGTGGTCGTGCAGTCAGCGCCGCCCATGCGGACAGCGTGTTCACTCTCGGGCATGAGGGCCCTCCCTCGAGGGTGGCGCAGGAGACGTCCGAGATGGACAGAGGAGCGGTCCGATGACCGGGCTCAAGACGAGCGGCCCGTGCGTGATGCACCCCAGACGCTACTCCCCTCTTCGCGGCATGCGCGCGCGCCGATCGCGGGCGACGGCCCTTCAAGCCCAGTCTGGGGCAGTCTTCGCCAGAACGTTGACCAACACGGCCGTGTCCTCGGGCGCAGCGCGAGGCCCGAGACCGCGCACGCGAGCGGGGCACTCGAGCTGCACGCCGCCATCGGCGGCGAGATTCACGGGGTTGCGCACGTCCTGGCCGGAGGCCTTGGGCGGGATGCGGTCGAGATCGTCCCAGACCTCGTAACCGGGTAGCGCCTGGCGCAAGCGACGGGCCAGGTCCGCAGCCCGCTCCCGGTTGCGGCCACCGACGAGGAATGCCTCCCGGGCATGGAACTGCCCGAGCCTCGTCGACTCGAAGTCCGGCGGCTGCCAGTCCATCCGCCAGTTGTCGACTCCGTAGCCGTGCACGGAGATCACGAGACGGACGTGGTCGAGGAACTGCCGCAGACGCGGCGACTCGTCCGGCGAATAGCGATACGACGGGATGTGCCACCGGAGTGTCGGTGGCTGCACGACTGCGTACAGGGAAGCGCCCGACCGGGACGCGGCCTGTGATGCGATCTCATCGGTCACCCGGTCCTGGCCGCCGCCGTGGAGGGCCAGAAACCCGACGGGCCCCCGCAGCGACAGCACCTCCTCGACGCCGGGCTCCGCCAGGAGGGCAGCCAGCCGCAACGCGGTCAGTACCTCTCGTCCTTGTCGACGATCCCCTCGAGCGGCTCGCCGCGGACATAGCGGCCCAGGTTCTCGAGGAAGAGGTCGAAGATCTTGCGCGCCCCTTCGGGGGAGCTCCACGAGATGTGCGGCGTGAGCCGCACTCTTGGATGACTGAACATCCAGTGACCCGCCGGGAGGGGCTCGGGGTCGACGGTGTCGAGGGTGGCCATCGCAACCCGACCGTCGTCGAGGGCGGCGCGCAGCGCATCCTGGTCGATCAGCCCGCCCCTCGCGATGTTGACGAGGTGCACACCCGGACGGACGTGCCCGAACGCGGACGCGTCGAGCATGTGATGGGTGCGCGGCGTGTAGGGCGCAGCGACCACCAGATGGTCAGCAACGGCGAGCACGTCGTCGAGCGCTGTGACGATGCGCACCTCTGGCACCGAACCGGGCAGGGCGCGCCGGCGGAACGCCGTGACCTGCATGTCGAATGCCAGCGCCCGAGTGGCGACCGCCTCGCCGATGCCCCCCAATCCGATGAGCCCGACGGTCCGTCCCGCGAGCCCACCGAGGTCGGCGAAGTTCCAGTGCTCGGGCACTTCGTGCAGCCAGATGTCGGGGAGGTGCTTCTCGAAGGCGAGCATGGCGGCGAGCACGTACTCGGAGATCGGGACGGCGCCGGCGCCGCGGGAACAGGTCAGCACCTCCGCGTTGAACGCGGCCTCGGGGAGGTTGTCGACGCCGGTGCTGAAGCTGTGGACCCATCGCACACGAGGCACGAGCTGATCGAGGTTCGTTGACAGGGTCAACGCCACGAGGGCATCGCCCGTGAGATCCGGATCGACATCGCCCTCGACGGGCACCTCGACCACGTCGACCTCGGGAAACTCCTCCCGGATTCGTTCGGTCCCCCGGCCGTGGATCTGGTTGAGCAGGCGCACCGTTTCACCGTAGGTGGAGACGGCTATCGTCTGCGCTCGATGGGCATGATGTCGCGGCTGGCGAAAGCCAGCGACCGGTTCTACGACCGGATGCGCAGTGCCGACGCCTCGACGGTGGCCGACGCCCGCCCGACCGGCTCGATCGACGATCTCGAGGGTCGCAAGTACTGCGTGCTGGTGAGCTACCGCAAGAACGGTCAGCCGATGCCGTCTCCGCTGTGGTTCGGCGTCGCCGACCGCAAGCTTTACTTCCACACCAGCCCCGACGGCTACAAGGTCAAGCGCATCCGCAACAACCCCGAGGTCCTGGTCGCCCCGTGCGACAGCCGCGGCAAGCCGCTCGGCCCGCCGTTCACCGGCAAGGCGCGCATCGTCGCAGATGCCGAGGCCGACACAGCCGAACGCGCCCTCAAGTCGAACTACGGCATCGGTCGTCGCATCTACACCGCGCTCGGACGGAGCGTCCCCGCGGTCTACGTCGAGGTCACGCCGGTCTAGCAGCCGCCGGCTGACTCAAGTGGGCAGCTTGTAACCGGCGAAGCGGTTCCGGAGATCCTTCTTGGAGAACTTGCCGACCGACGTCTTCGGCACCTCCTCGATGAACACGACGTCGTCGGGCAGCCACCACTTGACGACGCGCGGCGTGAGGAACTCCAACACCTCGTCCTTGGTGAGCTCCTCCCCCGGCGCCACCACGATGCAGGCCAGCGGACGCTCGACCCACCGCTCGTGGGGCACGCCGATGACGGCGGCCTCGGCCACCTTTGGATGGGCCATGATCTCGTTCTCGAGCTCGACCGAGCTGATCCATTCCCCGCCCGACTTCACCAGGTCCTTGGTGCGGTCGACGAGGCGGATGTAGCCCTCTGGGTCGATGATGGCGACGTCGCCGGTGCGCAGCCAGCCATCGGCGGTGAACGACTCACGCGACCGGGGGTCGTTGTAATAGTCGGCCGCGATCCACGGGCCTCGGGCCTGCAACTCGCCGGACGTCTTGCCATCCCAGGGCGCCTCATCACCGGTCTCGGGGTCGACGATCCGCAGGTCGACGCCGGGCGCGCCCAGTCCCTGGCTGGCCCGCAGGTCGGCGAGCTCGTCGTCGGGGCGATCGCGCAACGCGGACTTGATGTGGCCGACCGACGCGATCGGGCTGGTCTCGGTCATTCCCCAGGCCTGGGTGATCGGCAGGCCCGTCTTCTCGCGATACGCCTCCGACAACGAGCGGGGTACTGCCGACCCACCGCACACGATCTTGCGCAGCGACGACAGGTATCTGCCCTCGAGCTCAGGCAGGACGCCCATCCAGATCGTGGGCACGCCGGCGGCCACCGTCACGTGCTCGGACTCGAGGAGGTCGGCGATGGCGCCCGGCGACAGGTCGGGGCCGGGCATGATCAGGCTGGCGCCGGCGAACGGCGCGGCATGACCCAGACCCCAGACGTTGGCATGGAACATCGGCACGATCGGAAGGATGACGTCGGACTCCGAGATGCCGAGGGCATCGGCCATCAGTACCGCCATCGAGTGCAGGACCATCGATCGGTGGCTGTACACGACACCCTTGGGGTTGCCGGTGGTGCCACTCGTGTAACACATCGCCGCCGCCTGGTTCTCGTCGTCGATGCGGAACTCGACGGGGTCGGCGTCGTCGATCAACTGCTCGTAGTCGACGATGCGGGGGTCGTCGGGAATGTCGCCCTTGCCGTCGTCCATCACGACGAAGTGGCGCACTGTCCCGAACTCGCCGACCAGCGGCCACAACAGCTCGACGAGGCTGCGGTCTACGAAGATCACCTCGTCCTCGGCATGGTTGACGATGTAGGTGAGCTGTTCGGCAAACAGCCGGATGTTCAGCGTGTGCAGCACCCGTCCCGTGCACGGCGCCGCGAAGTACAGCTCGAGGTGCCGGGCCGTGTTCCACGCGAAGGTCGCCACCCGTCCGTCGGCGGAGATGCCGAGCCGGTCGAGGGCACCGCCGAGTCGGCGCGTGCGGTCGGCCCACTGCCGGTACGTCGTGCGTTCACGGCCGGTGGCCGTGGCCGTGACGATCTCCCGGGACCCGAACATGCGCTCAGCGCGGTGGAAGATGTGCGGCAAAGCGAGCGGGTAGTCCTGCATCAAGCCCTGCATGCGCCATACGGTAGCCACCGCGTCGCGGGGATTCGGCACGGCTTTTGTACAGTCCGCTCAGTGAAGCCACTGGGGACGAGGATCGAGGTCCCTCGGGCGACGATGGCCCGTGCCGCTGCGGTCATGTTCGCCGCGGGCGGCTCGCTGGCACTGCTCACCCTCGCGGTCCCCCACTGGCACATGGCGCACCCGGCCGCGGCCGCGGCCGTGGCCGCGCTCGCGCTGCCGACCGCCCTCGTCGTGTACCTCCTCGCGGATCACGTCCCGGGCTGGGCGTTCCACGTCTTCCTCGCCGTGGCGAGCATCCAGCTCTCGGTCGGCGTGTACTTCCTGGGCAGCGGCGCGGCGATGGCTGGCGCGAGCAGCTACTACACGTGGATCTCGATCCTCGCCTTCTACTTCCTTCCCCGGCGCCAGGCCCTCCTCCATCTCGGGTTCATGGGCCTGACGTTCGCGGTAGGCCTCGTCGTCGTCGGCGCCCACGGGGGCCCTGCGCTGTGGGTGGCGACCATGGGCACGGCGGCGGCCGGTGGCCTCGTGGTGGGCCAGCTCGTCAGGCGTCTCCGCCAGGTGGCCGGCACCGACGTGCTCACCGGCCTGGCCAACCGTCGCACCTGGGAAGAGACCCTCGAGCGGGAGCTCGCCCGGGCGTGGCGCCAGCGCCTCCCGGTCTCAGTCGCAGTGATCGACCTCGACGGCTTCAAGGCGCTCAACGACCGAGCCGGCCACCAGGCGGGCGACCTGCTCCTGAAGGAGATCAGCGCCGCGTGGGGCGAGGTCATGCGGGACGAGGACGTGCTCGCCCGGCCGGGCGGCGACGAGTTCGGGATCGTGCTCCCGAACTGCCCGCAGCGCCAGGCGCTCCAGATCCTGGACCGTCTCCGCAAGAAGACCCCCGAGCTCACCTTCTCGGCCGGGCTGGCGTCGTGGGACGGGTCTGAGCATGCCAGCGCCCTGATGGAGCGCGCCGACATCGCCCTCTACCGGGCCAAGAACCGCGGCGGCAACGACACCGTCGTCGCCGGCCTGACCGACAGGGGCGCCTAGCCCCAGTCCTCGTCGGCCTGCCGGATCCTGGTCGCCAGGCCCTTCATGATCTTCAACGAGATCGCAGGGACTTCAGCGAGGACCTTCCCGAAGTCCTTGGCGTTGAGCACCACGAGCCGCATCGGTAGGTCGGCCGTCACCGTGGCCGATCGAGGCCCTTGGTCGAGCAGCGACAGCTCGCCGAAGAACGATCCTGCCGGGATCGAGCCCACCTTGCGGCCGCCGATCGCCGCCTGGGCCATGCCCTCGGCGACGACGTAGAACTCGTCCCCCGGCTCGCCCTCGGTGGTGAGGACGGTGCCCGAAGGGACACGCCGCTCCTCCGCCACGGCCGCCAGCCGGCCCACTTCCTTCCTGGTAAGGGCCGAGAACATCGACACCTTCTGAAGGAGCTCCTCGCGCTCCCTCTGCGAATCTGCCACGCCGCCTCCTGCCGTTCTTCTCAACTTTGCGCAGGGTGAGCGTATGTACCTCCGGGCGTGGGGTAAAACGGTGGCGTGCCGGCGGCGGGCGTCATCGACGCTACGGACGATGTAACCGAAGACTCGTCCGCGGACATTCTCCCGGCGGCGGCCCCCCGCCGGCGCTATCACCTGGCCATGTACGTGGCCCTCGCCATCGCGGGCGTGACGGTCCTCGCGGTAGCCGCCGGGGTGGCGTGGAGCCGCCACAACAGCCACACGGCGAAGGTGCCCGCGGCCGCCCCTCTGCCGCTCGTCTCAGTCGACCCGCCCGCCGGCACAACCGGCATCCGCCCCGACACCAAGATCACGGTGACGGCAAACCGTGGCCAGCTGACCTCGGTGGATCTGGTCGACAACAGCGGGAACACCGTGGCCGGCGCGCTGGCGCCGCTCGGCCGCTCGTGGACGTCGACGGCCACGCTCTACCTGGCGCGCCACTACAAGCTCACGGCGGTGCTGGTCGGCGTGAAGAATGCCAAGCACCCCGTCGTCCGTACGTCGGACTTCTACACGGTCCGGCCCGCCGGCCTGCTCGGCACACAGATCACGCCGGGCGACAACCAGACGGTGGGGGTCGGCCAGCCGATCATCGTCCGCTTCGCCAATCCGGTCGCCAACCGCAACGTGATCACGGCCCTGCTGACGGTGTCGATGTCGAAGCCGGTCGACGGGGCGTGGCACTGGTTCGGGCCCAAGGAGGTCCACTACCGGCCGAGGGAGTACTGGCCCGCGGGCGAGCAGATCAACGTGGCGGCCAGGGTCACCAACGTCGACGCCGGCAACAACATCTGGGGTGAGGTCGACCGCACGGTGACCTTCAAGATCGGCGACGCCCACGTGAGCACGGTCGACACCGACGCCCACACGATGACCGTCACGTCGAACGGTGTCGTCCAGCGCACGCTGCCGATCAGCGCCGGCCGGGACAAGTACCCGACGATGAGCGGCGTACACGTGACCCTCGACAAGGCGCAGCACGTGGTCATGGATTCCTCGACCGTCGGCATCCCGGTGAACTCGCCCGACGGCTACAAGGAGGACGTGTACTGGAACGTCGCCATCACCGACGGCGGCGAGTACGTCCACGCCGCCCCGTGGTCGGTGGGCGCCCAGGGCAACCGCAACGTGTCCCACGGGTGCGTCAACCTGAGCACGCCCGACGCCACCTGGTTCTACAACTTCAGCCTGCCGGGTGACATCGTCAGCATCGTCGGCACCCCCCGCGGCCCGTCCTCGAGCGACCCCGGCACCATGGACTGGAACATGGGCTGGGACCAGTGGGTGCAGCCGGTCGCCTAGGCCGTTCGGGACCGGCGGCGACTCTTCGGCTTCTCCTTGACCTCGTAACCCTCACCGATCACCGTTCTCGGGGTGGATAGCCGGACATACTCCGGGTTTCCACCCCGAGAATGCGGTCAGGGGCGCCCTAGGCGCTCGGTTCGCTGCCGACGACGCTGACGAAGCTGACGCACTCGCCCGGGGAACCGCCGAGGTTGTGGGTGAGGGCGAGCTTCTTGCCGGCGGCGACGGACTTGATCGTGCGCTCGGGCGGGGCTTCCTGACGGAGCTGGAGCCAGCACTCGAAGAGCATCCTCAGGCCGGAGGCGCCGATGGGGTGGCCAAAGGCTTTGAGGCCGCCGTCGGGGTTCACCGGGAGCTCGCCGTCGAGGTCGAAGGTGCCGGCGAGGACTTCCTTCCAGGCCGTGCCCCGCTCGGCGAAGCCCAAGTCCTCCATGAGGACGAGCTCGGTGGGGGTGAAGCAGTCGTGGACCTCGGCCATGGCCAGTTGCGCACGGGGATCCTCGACGCCGGCCTGCTGGTAGGCGTCCTCGGCGGCCCGCACGACCTCGGTGAACGTCGTGTAGTCGTACTCGGGGTCAATCACACCCGCGGCCGGGCCGGCCACGAACGACAGGCCCTTCACGTAGATCGGCTTGTCGGTGTACCGGTGGGCGTCCTCGGCGCGAACGATGACGGCGGCGGCCGACCCGTCGGAAACGCCCGAGCAGTCGAAGATGCCGAGCTGGCCGGCCATGATCGGCGAGGCGGCGATGGTCTCCATCGGCACCTCCTTCCGGAACTGGGCACGCGGATTGACGGCGCCGTTCTTGTGGTTCTTCCAGGCGATGCGCGTCAGGACGTTCTTCAGCTCGTCCTTGTCGACGCCGTACTTCTTCGAATACGCGGGCGCCAGCAGCGAGAACAGGGCGGGCGCCGACAGCTCGGCGGCCGAGCCGTCATCCGGCGGACGAGAAACAACGAGCCCCGAGAACCCGGAGTCCTTGAGCTTCTCGACGCCGATCGCCATCGCCGTGTCGACCGCACCGGAGGCGACCGCGTAGCAGGCGTTGCGGAACGCCTCCGACCCGGTGGCGCACATGTTCTCGAGGCGCGTGACCGGCTTGTAGTCGAGCTTCAACGGGCGCGAGAGCGTGAGACCGGAGATGCCCGAGCCCATCGTGCCCAGCCAGAAGGCGTCGACGTCGTCCTTGGCGATGCCCGCCGAGTCGAAAGCGGCGGTCGCCGAATCGACCAGCAGGTCCTCGGCGCCCTTGTCCCAGTGCTCGCCGAACTGGGTGCAACCCATGCCGACGATGGCGACCCGGTCGCGGATGCCCTTGGATGCCATTACGAAGCCTCCTCACGAGAAGGGCGTGCCTTCCAAAAGTAGTTGTGGATGCCGTTTACCGTGCTGATCCGGCGGAACGTCATCTCGACCCGGTTCCCGATGGCGACGGTGTCGGGGTCGACGTCGGTCATCTCGCACCGGAAGCGGCCGCCGCCGTCGAAGTCGACGACGGTGGCGACGATCGGCGGTGACAGCGAGAACGCCAGACGGTCGACGGTGTAGGTGGCGATGGTCGCCGGCGTCTCCGCCAGCCGCTCCTGGGTCATCCGGTCGACGGCCCCGCAGTTGACGCACACCCTGGTCGGCGGCAGGTGGCGCGTGCCGCACTCCTCACAGCGCGACGCATGGAAGGCGAACTTCCAGCTCTCCTTGCGCAACGACGCGGGCGCCACGGGCGGCGTCGGGTCCGGGCGGCGCGGCGGCTCACGGTGCAGCTGGCCTCGCCACGTGAGGAACCGCGGGTAGTCCAAGTCCGAACGACCGGAGGAGATCTGCGCGGCCACCGTGTCGCGATCCGAACGTCGAGACCGCCACTCGACGAGGGCTTCTGTCGTCTGCGACAGCGACGCCATCGCTCCATCAGCAAGCACCAGGCGAAGGACGACCTTGCCGGGCTCGACGGTGTCCAGGAGCGATGAGCCCACGATGCCTGAGTGGGCAGCGCCGGTATTGCCGATCACCCCGGTCAGGTCGTCCACAAGCGCTTCCTTCGGCAAGCCCAGCGACTTGGCCACGACACGCACAGCTCGCGGGTGGACACCTGTGACGACGGCGTAATCGATGTCGTCGGGCCCGAGGTCCGCCTCTTTCAATGCAACAGCCACGGCTTGCTCAGCCAGCGGCGTGTACGCGTGCTCGCCGAAGCGCTCCTCCCACAGGTGCGAATGGTTGTCGCCGGGCTGGCGGTATCGGTCGAGGAACTCCGAGGTGGCCACACCCACGCCCAGGCTCTCCAAGAGGGCCGGCCCGTCGGGCGCGTACAGGAACGCAACCGCTCCGTCGCCGCCACCGCTCTCGTCGGCGCCGCCGGGCAGCCCGGTGCGGATGTCGGACATGACGACGAGGGTCGGGACGGGTGCCCACATGGCCGCCCCGATGGCACCGTTCGCCGAGTTCACGGACCCGACCATGTCGAATGCCGGCGCCCGGGGATCGAGGTCGAGGGCGGCGTGGATGGCGGTGGCGTTGGTCTTGTCGAGGTAGGCGGGGTCGCTGGTGACGAACAGCACCTGCGAGACCCGGATGCCCTCAGGGGCGGAGGCCAGACACGCGCGGGCCGCCTCGACGCCCATCGTCGTCGTGTCCTCGTCGTAGGACGCGACAGCTCGGGTCCCTTTGCCGAAAGTCCCCATCGCCGCCCCGATCGTCGACCGATCGAGCCGCCAGTACGGGATGTAGG
>JAFASB010000474.1 GCA_019244985.1 Acidimicrobiia bacterium
GCCGACATAGCTTGTGTGGCCCGGGGCTGCGTGCTAGAAAGCGATCCACTTTGTGTCGTGGGGAGACGTGCGCCCACGTGCGGGAACCTGTTCGAAGGCGGAACCAAGGCAAGGAATGAGCATGACGAGCGGAAGCAACAAGGTTCGAGTGGCAGGCGCAGCCTGCCTGGCTGGTGCGACGAGCGTGGCGGCTGCCGCCATCCTGCTCTTGGCCCCTACAGCGGCCGAGGCGCAGGCGGCGACGACGACGACCACGGCGCCCACCTCGACGCCGACGACCCAGGCGGCGACGACCGCCCCGGCGGCGAGCGCGGCGGCCACTACCCCGGCCGCTTCGAGCGGCAACACTGGGGACTCCGGCGCGACCGGGAACGCCTCGGCGACCGGTAGCTCCAACTCCGAGGCGAACAGCGGCGCCAGCTCGTCGGCCGTCGCGACCTCGGGCAACACCGGCTCGGCTGTCAACACCGTGCGCGGCACCTCCGTCGGCGGCAACGGCGGCGCAGGCGGCGACGGCGCGACCGCCCGCTCCGGCGCGTCCGGCGACGTCACCTTCCGCTCCAACGTCGGCAGCCGGGACAACGTGTCCATCGGCAACATCTCCGGCGGCGACTCGATCGCCAACGTGAGCGCCGACGGTGGGGCCGGCGGCAACGTCAGCCTGAGCATCGCACCGCTCGCGCAGTCCGGGAACTCCGGCGCCTCCAACGCACAGTCCTCCGCCACGAACACCGGCGACACCGGCTCGGCCAGCTCTACCGCCGTCAGCAACCCCAACGCACAGTCCGGCAACTCGGGCGACACCGGCCGCTCCGGCGACGCCCGCTCCGAGATCGCCCTCGGCATCCAGGCCGCGGCGGTCGCGAACAACCCGAGCACCCGCAAGCTCGGTAACCCGCTCAGCGGCGGCGCCTCGGCGATCAAGAGCAACACCAACGTCTCCGGCGACACGAACTCCGGCAACACGGGCGACTCCGGTCGCACCGGCGATGCCACCGCCATCGGCGGCGCGGTGAGCCAGGCCAACTCCGGCGCCTGGTCCAACGCCAACTCCCTCTCGGGTGACACCGGCGACGTCTCCAACGACAGCAACATCCGTGCAGCCGGCGGTGCCGGCGGCGCTGGCGGCGACGGCGCTCACGTCCGTTCGTCTGCGGGTGGGGATGCCCGCCTGCGCCTCCGGGTCGGCAACCGCAGCCGCGTCCACGTCGGCAACGTCACCGGCGGCGACTCGATCGCCAACGTGTCGGCGAACGGTGGCGACGGCGGCGCCGTCAAGGCCGACCAGAGCCCGACCGCTGTGTCCGGCGACTCCGGCGCCTCGACGGCCCAGTCCTCCTCGACCAACACCGGCGACACCGGCGGCGCCAGCTCGACGGCAGTCGGCAGCCCGACGGCGACGAGCGGCAACTCTGGCGACACCGGTAACAGCGGTGACGTGAAGGCCAACCTCGGCGTCCTCGACAGCGGCATCAAGGGCAGCACGAAGATCACCGGCGACATCACGTCCGGCGACACGGGCAAGTCCGGCCGTACGGGCGACGCTCGTGCGGCGGGCGACGCCACGAGCGCTGCCAACTCGGGCGCTGCGTCCGAGGCCACCTCTCTCTCCGGCACCACCGGCACGGCCGACAACACCGAGCGGGCGACCCTCATCGGTGGCAACGGCGCCCGAGGCGGCGACCACGCCACCGCCCGGTCCTCTCGTGGCGGCGACGTCAATAGTCGGGTGCGCGCCGGCAACCGCAGCCGCGCATCCATCGGAAAGGTCACCGGCGGCGACTCGATCGCCAACGTCTCGGCTGACGGCGGCGCCGGCGGCGACATCAAGGCGACCCAGGACCCGCTCGCGAGCTCCGGCAACTCGGGCGCTTCGACGGCCCAGTCGTCGGCGACCAACACCGGCAACACGGGCGGCGCCAGCTCAACGTCGTGGTCCAATCCGAACGCCATGAGCGGCGACTCGGGCGACACTGGCAACAGCGGCGGCGTCAACGCCACCGAGGGTGCGGCGAACACGGCCATCAAGGGCAAGGCCACGATCGACACCAGCAAGGTGACGTCAGGCGATTCCGGGAACTCGGGACGCACGGGCGACGCCCGTGCGTCCGGCAGCGCCGACAGCGTCGCCAACAGTGGCGCGGCCAGCCAGGCCACGTCGACCTCCGGCGATACCGGTACGGCTGCCAACGACATCAACCTCCGCGCTCGCAGCGGCAACGGTGCTCGCGGCGGCGACCATGCCCACGTCCGGTCCTCGCGTGGCGGCGACGCCCGTAGCCGCGTGAACCTCGGCGGCCACACCACCGGCGGCACGGGCAACGTGACCGGCGGCGACTCGATCGCCAACGTCTCGGCTGACGGCGGCGCCGGCGGTGACATCAACGCCTCGCAGACGCCGACAGCCCTCTCGGGCAACTCGGGTGCCTCCACGGCCCAGTCCTCGGCGACCAACACCGGCAACACCGGCGGCGCCAGCTCCACGGCCGTCGGCAGCCCGACGGCGATGACCGGCGATTCCGGCACCACCGGCCGCACCGGCGACGTGAACTTCACCGCCGGCGCCATCAATACCGCCATCAAGGGTACGGCCCGCGTCGGGGGCTCGGCCGTGTCGGGTGACTCGGGTAATTCCGGGACGACCGGCGACGCCCGCATCAGCGGTGACTCGACCAGCGTCGCC
>JAFASB010000544.1 GCA_019244985.1 Acidimicrobiia bacterium
GTCGATGGCGTCCGGCGACGCGCCCCTCGACCGTAAGCCGTCGAGCATCTCGTCGACGATCGATGCCGCGCCAACGTCGTCCACTCGGAGTACGAGCGCCGGGCCTGCGACGCGGAGCACTGCGTCCTGCTCGACGGCCGAGAGCCGGGTGTTGACTCCCGCCGTGATGGCGCCAACCTTGGCCGCCGCCAGGTAGCAGACGAAGTACTCGGGAATCGTCGGGAGGGCCAGAGCGAGAACGTCGCCCGGGCCGATGCCCTGCCTGCTCAGCCCAACAGCGACCTCGTCGGACAGGCGCTCGAGCTCGGCATAGGACAGCACGAGACCGTTCTCGGCGACGTACGCCGGCGCGTCGGAGAAGCGCCGGGCCGCCTCGGCAAGACATGACGTGAGCGTCATAGTTCCAATAGCCTGCCTAGTCGATGGCCGCCACCCCGCGACGAAAGCTGTCGACGCGCGGCGGCGCCCCGGCCCAGGAGCGCGAGCTCAGGGCGCAGGGCAAGAAGACCATGCGCAAGCTGCTCGACGCGGCGATGACCGTCCTCGAGAAGCGCGGCTACCACGCGGCGCGTGTCGACGACATCGTCAAGGTGGCGCGCACGTCGCACGGGACCTTCTACCTCTATTTCGCCAACAAGGAGGACCTGTTCCGGGCGCTTCTCGCCGACGTGGCCGACGAGGTTGCGGCCCTCGCCGAGACGCTCGGCCCCATCGGACCCGACGAAGCCGGCTACCGCGAGCTGCGCTCGTGGCTCGGACGCTTCAGCGACCTCTACGTCCACTACGGGCCGGTGATCCGGGCGTGGACGGAGGCCGAGGTCGAGGGCGACGACGTCGGCCGCATGGGCGAGCAGGTCCTGACCACCGTCGTCACCGCGCTGATCGAAAGCATCACCGAGGCCAACGACAGCGACGATTTCGACCCCCAGGTGGCGGCCATGGCGACGGTCGCCATGATCGAGCGTCTGCACTACTACCTGCTCTCCCGCCAGCTCGACGTACCGCGCGAGGACCTCCTCGACACGGTCACGACCGTGCTCCATGTCGGCGTCTTCGGCGGTACCCGCCGCAAGCGTCGTCGCTCCGCCAGCTAAGGCGCAGATGGAGCTCGAGTTCTCCGAGGACCAGCAGGAACTGCGCTCAACGGTGCGCGCTTTCCTGGAGCGCGAGTGCCCCATGACGTTGGTCCGGTCGGTCGTCGAGAAGGGGGGTCCGGCCGACGAGCTGTGGACCCAGATGGTCGACCTCGGTTGGCCCGCTCTCACCATCGGCGAGGACCAGGGCGGGCTCGGTCTGGGGTTCGTGGAGCTGGCGGTGCTCGCCGAGGAGTTGGGTCGGGTGATCGCCCCCGGCCCGTTCGTCGCGACGGTTACGCAGTTCGTACCCGTCGTCCGCCACACGGGAACCGGCGAGCAACAACAACGCTTCCTCGGAGCGGTGGCGGCGGGAGAGTTGACGGGAGCGCTCGCGATCGCCGGTGACGTCGTCGCCAGCGCGAACGACGGAAGCTGGACGCTGTCGGGCACCGTTCGTCATGTCCTCGACGGCGACCGGGCCAACGAGGTCGTCGTCGTCGCCACGGTCGGAGACCGCCGGCAGGCATTCGTCGTCCCCGGCGATCAGGTGCAGGCCCAGCCGACGCGCACACTCGACCGGTCGCGGCACCTGGCGACGGTCACGCTCGACGGCGTGCGCGTCGACGACGATCGTGCGCTCACTCCCGACGAGGATGCACTCGACCGCGCTGTCGAAGAGGCGACCGCCGCGCTCGCCATCGAGATCGTCGGCACGTGTCAGTCGATCTTCGACGTCGCCCTCGCCTACTCCAAGGAACGACACCAGTTCGGCGTTCCGATCGGCTCCTTCCAAGCGATCAAGCACAAGTTCGCCGACATGCTCGTCGCGCTCGAACGGGCGCGCGCCACGGCCTACTTCGCGGCGGCGACGATTGCAGAAGAGGACGACCGGCGCACCCTCGCTGTCGCCATGGCGAAGGCCGCCGCCGGCGATGCGCAGCGCCTCATCGCCCAGGAAGGCATCCAGACGATGGGCGGCATCGGCTACACGTGGGAGCACGACATGCACCTGTACGTGAAGCGGGCAAAGGCGTCCGATGCGCTCTTTGGCACGTCTTCTGAGCACCGGGCGCGAGTCGCACGAATACTCGGACTCTGAGGAGTCCGCGTCTGTACCATCCGAAGCAACGCTTGTGACGACAAGCGCGTGGGACAACAAGGGGGATGGGACAGATGCGAGCGCTCCGAGCGTTCACGGTCGTCGTACTGGGTCTCGGACTGGTTGCCGCCGCCTGCGGTGGCGGCGGAAGCAGCGAGACCCCGGCACAGGCGAAGACAAAGATCACTACCGCGTGGCAGAACTTCTTCGATCCGTCGATTCCGACGGCCCAGAAGACGAACGTCATCCAGAACTACACAGGGCTCAAGCCGATCCTCGACGCCCAGGCGAACAACCCGCAGGCCAAGAACCTGAAGGCCAAGGTCGACGACGTCACGCTGCAGGGCGACAAGTCAGCGACGGTGCGCTACGACCTGGTCAGCACGGCCGACAACTCCACACTGCTCCCGAACGCGTCCGGACAGGCGGTGAAGGAAGGCGACAACTGGAAGGTCAGCCAGCAGACGTTCTGTCAGCTAGTGAAGCTCTCCGACCCCAACGCCAAGTGCCCCTAAACAGGCTCGCCAGGTAGCAGCCGCTCGGCCTGGTCGCCGACCTCGGCGGCCAGGCCGCGGTAGACCACGCGGCCCTGGGTGAGCAGCACCACATGGTCGGCGAGCGCCAAGGCGCGGTCGACGTGCTGCTCGATGACGACGAGCGTTGTTCCCCGCTCGCGTATCTCGGCGAGGGCGTCGAACACCGAGTCGACGATCGCCGGTGCCAACCCCAGTGACAGCTCGTCAACGACGAGAAGCCGCGGCGGGTCGGCGAACACGCGCGCGAGAGAGAGCATGCGCTGCTCACCGCCCGACAGCGTGCCCGCACTCTGGCGTCGGCGCTCGGCGAGACGCGGGAACCGGCCGTAGGCACGGTCCAGCGCGCCGGCGACGCCGGACCGACCCATCGATTGGCGGAAGGCCAGCACCAGGTTCTCCTCG
>JAFASB010000548.1 GCA_019244985.1 Acidimicrobiia bacterium
GGTCCATCTGTTGAACGCCCGGTCGCGGGCGTTGCCTGTGGGCACGTCGATGGCCGACAGCGTGCCTTCGGTGCTGTCGCCCACCAGCGGCTCGAGCTGGTCGTAGTGCCCAGGGCCCGACCCCTGGCCGCGAAGGTTGGCGACGTAGAGGCGGCTGCCGGTGCCACCCGCGGGGTGAGGTCCGATGGCAACCGCGTCGGGGTACCACCCGGTCGGGATATACGTCGCGGGCACGCGCACGTCGCGCGGCCCGGCGTCGTTGAACGACGCCTTCACCCGCTGCGGAATGGCGCTGACCGTCTTCCCTCGCACGGACAAGACCTCGACGGCGTTCAGACCCGAGAGGGAGACGTACAGCAGCGAGCCGTCCGGCGAGAACGCGACACTCAGCGGCGCGATGCCCAGCGGCGCACCAGCCGTTGGCGACACGGAAATGGTCTGGGCCGGCGTCAGCGCCCCGGTGGCGGGATTCACGGCGAGCACGCTCAGCTGGTCTGAGTCAGCGTCGGCGACCACAAGGAGGCGGTGGTTGGGCGACAGCGCCAACCCCGTGGGTTCTCTCCCGACGGCCACAGCTGTCTGCTCGTGTCCCGAGCCGTCCGGGTTGACCTTGACCACCGACACCGTCCCCGATCCTCCGGCCCGGTTCGGGTTGGTCTGGTCGGCCCAGTTGGCGACGTACAGCGCGCTGGCTTCGGGCAGGTACGCCAAGCCATACGCGTCCCGACCGACGGCGATGGTGTGGGTCGCCGGCGTCGTCGTTGGGTCCCCACTGCCCACGTCGATGACGTTCACCACCGAGCAGACCGTCGAGCCGCTGGGACATCCGCCGGTCACCTTGTTGCTCGGCATGCTGAGACTGCCGGAGACGAACAGGCGCTGACCCTCGAGCAGCATCGTCCCGGGATAGCTGGACGCGGGGATTCCCTTGTTCGGTGCATCGGGGACGAGGGGCGCCTGTCGCACGTCGACGAGCGCCGGACCGGCGCTCTTGTACTGGAACACGGCATTGGCGGGACCACCCGAGACCCACACGTTGCCCTGCTTGTCGGCCGCCACGCCCTGGAAGGCCGACGCCACAGGATCCACCGTCGCCAGCAGCGTGGTCGGATCCACGTGCACGACGGCCTCTTCGAAGATCCCGCTGGTTACGGCGTAGACCGCGCCGTCGGGGCCGACGGTGAGCCCGGTGGGGGCGCGATCGGTGAGCACTTGGGTGCCGGCCGGCTTGAGAGCCCAACCGTTCGGCATCCGATCCGAGCCGCCGATCGCAGTCGGGATCCCTGTCGCGGCGCGGGCGGGGACGATGGCGAGCGATGCGGCGAGAAGTCCGAGTGTGGCCGCGGCGAGCAGAGGCGTACGGAACCGTCGCATGGGACGGATTTCGCCCTGGAACCGGGAGTTTCCTTCCTGTTCGCTTACTCGATAACTGCGATCACGTCGCCGGCGCTGACCGTATCGCCGGCCTTGACCCGGATTTCGGCGACGGTGCCCGCCTTGTCGGCGTTGACGTTGTTCTCCATCTTCATGGCCTCGAGGACGGCGATGGGCTGGCCGGCGTCGACGCTGTCGCCCTTGGCGACGAGGACCTTCACGATCGTGCCCTGCATGGGGACGGCCACCTGTCCGGCGCCCGCCGCCCCGCCGCCTCCGCCCGCGGCGGCCGCGGCCGGCCGAGGACGCGGAGCACCGCCCGCGGCCACGCCAGCGGCGGCGACCACTGGCGCAACGTCGGGCACCCACAGGCGCACGCGGTGGCGGCGACCGTCGACCTCGACGTCGACCTGACGTTCGACCAACGCCTCGCCGTTGGCGTCCGAAGGTGCCTCGGCGGGCTTGATCGGCGCCTCGACCGACGACAGGTCGAGCGTCTCCTCGACCCACTTCGTCGAGTGCTTGGCGGCGATGAAGTCGGGATGGGTGAGGATGGCCAGGTGGGCGGGGATCGTGGTGGCGATTCCCTCGATCTCGGTCTCCTCGAGCGCCCTGATCATCCGGCGACGGGCGTGCTCGCGGTCCTGACCCCACACGATGAGCTTGGCGACGAGGTTGTCGTAGAACTGGCTCACGGTGTCGCCGTCGTCGTAACCGGCGTCGGTGCGCGTGGCGTAGCCGTCGGGCCGACGGAACTTCGTGATGGTTCCCGGCGACGGCAGGAACCGTCCCTTCGCCGGGTTCTCGGCATTGATGCGGCACTCGATGGCGTGGCCCCGGCGCTCGATGTCTGCCTGGCTGAACGGCAACGGGTCACCGGCGGCGACCCGCAGCTGGAGCTCGACCAGGTCCATGCCCACGACGAACTCCGTGACCGGGTGCTCGACCTGCAGACGGGTGTTCATCTCGAGGAAGAAGAACTCGCCGTCCTGGTAGAGGAACTCGACGGTGCCGGCGTTGATGTAGCCGCAGGCCTTCGAGACGTCGACGGCGGCCTGGCCCATGGCCTGGCGGACGGCGTCGGGGAACTCGGGGGCCGGGCTCTCCTCGATGAGCTTCTGGTGACGCCGCTGCGACGAGCAGTCCCGCTCGCCGAGCCAGACCGTGTTGCCCTGGGTGTCGGCCAGCACCTGCATCTCGATGTGGCGCGGCCAGGTCAGGTAGCGCTCGACGTAGCACTCCGAGCGCCCGAACCCCTTCAGGGCCTCGTTCTGGGCCGACTCGAGGGCGGCGGCTGCCTGGTCGGCCGACGGCACCACGCGCATCCCGCGGCCGCCGCCGCCGAAGGCGGCCTTGATGGCGACCGGCCACCCGAACTCCTCGCCGAAGGCGATCACCTCGTCGCCCGACGTCAGGACTTCCGAGCGGCCCGGGACGCCGGCCACGCCACCCTTCTCCGCCGCCAACCGGGAGCTGATCTTGTCGCCCATGACCTCGATGGCCTCGGGCGGCGGCCCGATGAACTTCACGCCCTCGGCCGTGATGGCGCGGGCGAAGTCGGCGTTCTCGGAGAAGAAGCCGTAGCCGGGGTGGACGGCTTGGGCGCCGCTGCGCCGGATGACGTCCAGGATGGCGTCGGTGTTCAGGTAGCTCTCGGCCGCCGTCTGGCCGCCGAGGGAGTACGCCTCGTCCGCCAGGCGGACGTGCAGCGCGTCACGGTCGAGATCGGAGAACACGGCGACGCTCGTGATGCCGAGCTCCCGCAGCGTGCGAATGACCCGCACGGCGATCTCGCCGCGGTTGGCTACCAGAACTTTGTCGAACATTCGGCTCCATATGACCGTGCCAAGGCCCCACTGCACAAACGAGGGGTACGTTTGGCGGATCGATTGGGACGTCCGCCGCTTCGACGAGCTCGACTCGACCAACCGCTACCTCATCGACGAAGCCCGCAAGGGAGCGCCCGAGGGCGTCGTCGCCGTCGTCGACCGTCAGACCGCGGGCAGGGGGCGGCTGGACCGCACGTGGGAAGCGCCCGCGGGGTCCGCCCTCCTCGTGTCCGTCCTGCTGCGTCCGTCGCTCCTCCCGACCCACGTGCACAGCACGACCATGACAGCCGCGGTCGCCGCGTGTGACGCGTGCGAAGAGGTCGCCGGCTTCCGGCCCGAGCTGAAGTGGCCCAACGACATCGTCGTTTCAACTGACGGAGTCGTCGGCGATCGGAAGCTGGCCGGTCTGCTGGCCGAGGCCGAGCTCAAGGGTGACGACGTCGACGCCGTGGTCGTCGGCATGGGCTTCAACGTCAACTGGGAGAAGCCGCCACCCGGCCTGGAGGGCATCGCCATCGCCGCGAGCGAGGTCGCCGGTCGCACCGTCGACCGTGAGGCGCTCCTCGAGCAGTTCCTCGACCGCTTCGAGGAGCACTACAGCGCCCTCGTGGAGCCCGGAGGGTGGCGTGGCACGCTGCTGAACTACCGGCGCTCGTCGTCGACGCTCGGCAAGGACGTGCGGGTCCAGTTGTCCGACGAGACGTTCACCGGCCGGGCCGTGGAGGTGACCGGCGAGGGCCACCTGCTCGTGAAGACCCCGGCGGGCGACGTGCGGCGCGTCGCGGCGGGCGACGTCGTGCACCTCCGTCCGGCATGAGGGTTAAGTTTTGGCGTATGCGAGCCAGCGTCAAGACACGGGCCCTGTTCGTCGTATCGGTCGGGGTGGTCGCGGCTGCCCTCGCCGCGAGCCAAGCCTTCGGTTTCACGCCGGGCCACCAGTTCGTGAGCACACCCGACCAAGCGCGTTATGGCCACGTCCCCAACACCCTGAACAACCATTCGCGCTCGACGTGTCCGGCGGGCGGCCAGACCGTCGATGTCGCACTCATCCAGGGGACGACCACCCTGGCCACGGCGAGCGTGTTGTCGGACGTGAAGGGGAGGTGGGCGGTCGCCATGCCGATTCCGAGCAATCTCAAGCCGGGCACCTACGCGGTGACTGCCTCGTGTTCGGCGGGCGGCCCGGCGACGCTCAGCTACAACCCGCAGACGTTCCGCGTCACCCCGCCGCTCTGTCCGAGCGACACGAGCACGTCGACCACGGTGCAGTGCCGGGTGACGACGACCTCCTCGTCGACGACTGTTCCCTAAGGGTCGGAGTCCCGGCGCTGTAGGTCGCGGAAGGCGTCGGCCGCCGCCTTCGTGAGGGGGCCGGGGCACGCGGGCAGCGCGGCGCCGTCGACCGAGGAGATCGGCTGCACGTCGCGGGTCGA
>JAFASB010000368.1 GCA_019244985.1 Acidimicrobiia bacterium
CGAAGCCGACGACATTCTCGCTGCGGCTCGTGTGCGCGCCGAACGCATGGTGCAGCGCACCGAGATCGTGCGGGAGGCCCGACTGGCGGCGCGCAACACCGTGCAGGAAGCGCGCGACGCCGCCAACAGCATGGAGCACGAGGCCGAGGACTACTGCGACCAGAAGCTGGCCGCCTTCGAGATCGTCCTCGAGCGCACGATGAAGACCGTCCAGGCGGGGCGGGAGAAGCTGCGTGTGACCCCGCTGCCGACGCCCCAGGAGGCACCGCTGGCAGGGGCGGAAGACTCCGGCCAGCACGAAGCGTTCTTCAATCAGGATGAAGCTTGAGCGATCACCGTTCGTCGTCAGCATCGCTGACCTGCTCCGCACGCCCGGACACCGGCGCGAGCTGGAGCTCAAGGGGCCGATCGGCGAGCTGAGGTCGGCGGGCACCGTCGTCGACGCCGCTGTGGAGGTCGATGTGCGTGTGGGGCTCGAAGCCATCTCCGAGGGCGTGGTCGCCGACGGTCGGATCTCGGCGGCCTGGCGGGGCGAGTGCCGTCGGTGTCTGAAGACGGTCGGCGGCGACGTCGACGTCGAGTTCCGGGAGCTGTTCGAGCGCGAGCCGAAGGAAGGCGAGACCTATCCGCTCGGCCACGAGGAGATCGACCTCGAGGCGCTCATTCGTGAGGCGTTGCTGCTGGCGCTACCCTTGGCCCCGCTCTGCGAGGCAAGTTGTCAGGGCATCTGCCCCACCTGCGGGGCCGATCTCAACGAGGGGCCGTGCGGGTGCCCGCCCGCCGGACGCGACCCTCGCTGGGCCGCCCTCGACGACCTCCATCTCAGTTAGGACGAGAAACGTGGCTGTCCCCAAGAAGAAGACGTCGAAGTCCAAGAGCCGCAGCCGGCGGGCCTCCGCCTGGCGCCTGTCCGAGCCTGCCCGCAGCGTGTGCCCGCAGTGCCGCCAGGCCAAGCTTCCTCACGTCGTGTGCGCCAACTGCGGCTGGTACGGCGGCCGCCAGGCCATCGAAGTCTGAGCTCAGCTCACTGATGCTGCCCATCGCGGTTGACGCCATGGGCGGCGACAAGGCTCCCAAGGAGATCGTCGAGGGGGCGAAGCTGGCGGTCGACGAGCTCGGGCTTCCCGTCGTGCTTGTCGGCCAGCCCGAGGCGCTCGGCGACGCAGGGGGACTCGAGGTGATCCCGGCGTCCGAGGTGATCGGGATGCGTGACGACCCCGCCCAGGGCGTGCGCCGCAAGAAGGACTCCTCGCTCGTGCGGGCGGCCGAAGCCGTGCGCGACGGCAAGGCGGCGGCGATGGTCAGCGCCGGCAACACCGGGGCGACGATGGGCGCCGCCCTGCTCCGCATGGGCCGCCTGAAGGGCGTGCAGCGCCCGGCGATCGCCACCCCGATCCCAGTCCCCGGCCAGACGCCGACGGTGCTGCTCGACGCCGGGGCCAATGCCGAGTGCACGCCGACGTATCTGCTGCAGTTCGCCCAGATGGGCGCGGCCTTCGCCACCGCCCGGTACGGCATCAGGGATCCGAAGGTGGCCCTGCTGTCGATCGGGGAGGAGGACACCAAGGGCACGAGCCTCGTCAAGGAGGCCCGCGGCCTGCTGGCCGGCGCCGGGCTCAACTTCGTCGGCAACGTCGAGGGCCGGGACCTGATGAGCGACGCCGCCGACGTGGTCGTCACCGACGGGTTCACCGGGAACGTCGCCCTCAAGACCCTCGAGGGCTCCCTCAAGTTCCTGATCGGCGCCATCTTCGAGGCGTTCAACTCGTCCGAGGAGGCAAAGAGCGCCAGCGGCGTGCTCCTCGACGCCCTGGCGCCGGCCGCGGCCGAGCTCGATCCCGACGCGACGGGCGGTGCCATGCTGCTGGGCGTCGAGGGGGTCTGCATCATCAGCCACGGCTCGTCGTCCGCTCGTGCGATTGTGAATGCCGTCCGGGTCGCGGGGGAGATGGTCGACGGGCAGCTGGTCGAACGCCTCCGGGGCGCCGTCGCCGCCGGCTGACCGCCGTTCACAAGCGAACTATCGGCACCCCCGGTAGACTTCGGGTTCCCCTAGCCGTTTTGACCCAGGAGCTGTGTTGCCCGCTGAGACCCACGTGGAGCGGGGCCCGCTCGACCGGCAGCAGGTGCTCGAGCTGATCCGCGAGCGCCTGGCCGACATCCTCGAGATTGGCCCCGAGACGATCAATGAGGCTTCCTCGTTCACCGAGGACCTCGACGCCGACTCCCTCGCCCTCATCGAGCTCGTCGAGGCACTGGAAGAGGAGCTCGGGGAACGAAGTGTCGGATTTCGCATCAATGACGAGGACCTCGAGGACCTCAAGACAGTCGGCGACGCCGTCGACTACGTGGTCGCCCGCCTCGCCCAGGCATCCTGACCGAGCTCGCTTCCCACGAGCTTCTCGCCCGGCGCCTGGGTCGACGGTTCACCGACGACGCACTGCTGACCCTCGCCCTGGCACACCGCTCGTGGTGCGCGGAGACCCCAGGCGCGGAGTCCAACGAGCGCCTCGAGTTCCTCGGTGACGCCGTGTTGGGTCTCGTCGTGACCGATCACCTCTTCCGGACCTTCCCGACTCTCGCCGAGGGCGAGCTGGCCAAGGTGCGCGCATCGGTCGTCAACGCCGGTGTGCTCGCCGACCTGGCCGCCGACCTCGGCATCGGCGAAGCGCTCGCCCTTGGGAAGGGCGAGGCGGCGTCGGGCGGTCGCGAGAAGCCGTCAATCCTCTCCGATGCCATGGAGGCAGTCATCGGCGCCGTCTACCTCGACGGCGGGTGGAGCGCGGCGCACACGCTCGTGCTGAGCCTGCTCGAGGACCGCATCGCCGAGGCCGCGACCGGCCCCGGTGGCCAGGATTACAAGACCCGCCTCCAGGAGCTCGCCGCCCAGCGCCTCGACACGCTGCCGCGCTACGACGTGCGTGAGAGCGGGCCCGACCACGCCAAGCGCTTCTTCGCCACGGTCTTCATCGGCGAGGAGGAATGCGGCACGGGTGAGGGACGATCGAAGAAGCAGGCCGAACAGGCCGCCGCCCAGAAGGCCTGGCGGTCGCTGACCACAACCGGCGACTGCGCGAATGCCGAAGCGGAGTCCGTCGATGCCTGAGCTCCCCGAAGTCGAGACGCTCAAGCGCGACCTCGAGAAGGAGGTCGTCGGCAAGCGCATCAAGCAGGTCGACGTCAGCGGCATGCGCTCGATCCGGCGCCACCCCAACAAGAAGCACTTCGTCGGCAAGCTCGAGGGCAACAAGATCACGGGCATCGACCGCCGCGGCAAGTACCTGCTCGTGAAGCTCGAAGGCGGCGACGTGCTCGTCGTCCACCTGGGCATGAGCGGTCAGCTGCTGCGGTCGAAGGGAGCGGCGCGCGAGAAGCCCGACAAGCACACCCACGTCGTCATCACCTTCACTCAGGCCGGGCGTCTGCGGTTCGTGGACCCCCGCACGTTCGGCGAGCTGTTCGTCACCACGCCCGAAGAGCTGCCCGACGAGGTGCCCGAGCTCGGCCACCTCGGCTTCGACCCGCTCGACGACATGATGTCGTGGACGCGGTTCGGCGAGATGCTGCACGTCAAGAAGACGAAGCTCAAGGCGCTGTTGATGGACCAGAAGTTCGTCGCGGGGATCGGCAACATCTACAGCGACGAGATCCTGTTCGCGGCGGGCCTCCGGTACGATCGCTCGTCCGAGTCGCTCTCCACCCAGGAGGTTCGCCGCCTCTACCGGGCGATGGTCGAGACCCTGCAGGACGCCATCAAGCACCGGGGCTCGTCGCTGGCCGACGAGCAGTACCGGGACCTCTTCGGCGAGATCGGCGACTTCCAGTCGCTGCACAAGGTCTACGACCGCGAAGGCGAGGCGTGTCGCCGATGCCGCAGCACGATCGTCCGGGTCAAGGCCAACGGGCGCAGCTCGTTCCTGTGCCCGCAGTGCCAGGTCTGATTTCGAGGGGGAGGGTCCGCGAGGTGCCCGCTAGACGCCTCTAGCCTGCATTCCGCGTGTTCCTGAAGTCCCTCACCCTGAAGGGGTTCAAGTCGTTCGCCGAGCACACGTCGCTCGACTTCGAGCCCGGGGTGACGATCGTCGTCGGCCCGAACGGCAGCGGGAAGTCGAACCTGGTCGACGCCGTGGCGTGGGTGCTGGGCGCCCAGGGCGCCCGGTCGCTGCGTGGCACCAAGATGGACGACGTCATCTTCGCCGGTAGCGGCAACAAGGCGCCGTTGGGCCGGGCCGAGGTCTCACTCACCATCGACAACTCGTCGGGTCTGCTGCCCATCGGGTTCACCGAGGTGACCATCACCCGCACGTTGTTCCGGGAGTCGGGCGAGAGCGAGTACGCCATCAACGGCGTGCCCTGCCGGCTGCTCGACATCCAGGAGCTGCTCTCCGACAGCGGTGTCGGCCGCACGCAACACGTGATCGTCTCCCAGGGCCAGCTCGACGCGGTGCTGCAGGCCCGACCGGAGGACCGGCGGGCCGTCATCGAGGAGGCGGCCGGCGTCTTGAAGTACCGCCGCCGCAAGGAGAAGGCCGAGCGCCGGCTGGCGTCCACCGAGTCGAACCTGCTGCGCCTGCAGGACCTGCTTCGTGAGGTCCGCCGGCAGCTGCGTCCGCTCGAGCGCCAGGCCGACGCCGCCCGCCGCCACGGCGAGGTCGCGGGTGAGCTGGCTGCCCTGAAGCTGCATCTCGCCGGGCGGGAGGTCGCCGCCTTCCAGGGGCGCGCCGAGGCGTCGGCCTCGGCCAAGTCGGCGATGGAAGCCGAAGAGCGCCAGCTGCGCACCCGGCTGGGCGAGCTCGACCGTTTGGTCGCGGCCGCCGAGGCCGCCCTCGCGGCTACCGACGCGTCGGGGCTCGGAGAGGTTGTCGGGCGCGCCGAAGCCCTCCGAGAGCGGGCGCGTGGGCAAGCGGCACTGCTGGCCGAGCGGCGGCGGTCACTTGAACGCGACCGGTCGGCGTTCGTCGATCACACGCTGGTTGCCGCCCTCGAAGCCGAGGCCGCTCGCGTCACCGGCGAGCTGGCCGAGGTCGACGCCTCGGCGCGCGAGCTGGTGCCCGAGGCTGACGGTCTCAGCACGGCCGAGGCCGACCTGGCCCGTGAGCGCGAGGAGTTCGAGACCCGTCTCACCGACGGCGTCCCCGGGCCGAGCGGCCAGGCCGCCGAAGTCCGCGGAGAGCTGAGCGCCCTGCGGGCCAGCGTTGAGCTTGGTCAATCCGAGATGGGTCGCCTCGAGGCCCGCCTGGACGCCCTCCAGCAGCGTGCCGACCGCCTGACGGCCGCCACCGAGCGACTCGAGCAGGAGCTGCGCGACGCCGAAGCCGCCGAGCGGGGCCTCGTGGCCGCGGTCGACGAGGCTGCAGCCCGCAAGCTCGAGGCCCAGGCCACGGCGGACGAGGCAGAGGCAGCCCGCCGCCACGCCGAGACCGAGCACCGCGCGCTCCTCGCACGCGTCGACGCCCTCACGCTGGCGCTCGAAGCAGCGTCGCCGGCGTCGGCTTCCGCCGCCCTCGGTGTGCTCGGCGACCTCGTTGAGATCGACGCCGGCTGGGAGATCGCAGTCGCCGCCGCGCTGGGCGACGCCCTCGGCGCGTTGGTTGTGCGCGACGCCGACGACGCACGCGCCGCCCTGGCGTCGCTCGCCGCATCCGGCGGCATCGGCACAGTCACGGCCGGGCTCAGGCCTGCGAGTGCGGTCTCGATGTCGGTCCCCGGCGGCGAACCGGTTCGCCACCACGTCCGCAGCCGCGACGCCGCCGTCGCCGCCGTGCTCGACGGCCTTCTCGCCGGCCACGTCGTCATCGGCGGCGCCTGGGAGGAGGCGCTCGACGCCGCGCTCGCCCACCCGCAGCTGACGATCGTGACCCGAGCGGGCGACCGCTTCGGCGGAGGTACGTGGCGCCTCGGCGCTTCCCGCACCGGCGTCACCGCCGCGGCGCTCGACGACGCACGTCAGCGCGCGGTCCAGGCGGCCGACGCGGTTGCGTCCGCGACCGCCAACGCGGCAGAGGCCGCAGCAGAGCTCGACAACGCCAACGCGGCAGCCATGGAGGCCAACCGCCGCCTCGACGAGAACGACGGCGGGCTCACCGCTGCAGCCGACGCGCACCGCCGCCTGGAGACCGAGAAGCGAGACGTCGCCGTCGAGGGCGACGCCGTGCGC
>JAFASB010000409.1 GCA_019244985.1 Acidimicrobiia bacterium
CGTCCTCGGGGCGCTGGGGGTGCTGTTGTGGCGGCGCCAGCCGCAGGAACCCGAGCTACCGCTCGAAGTTGCGGAGCAGCCGCTCTGACTGGGCGGCCACCAGACGCTCGACGTCCTCCGGTCGCACACGCCGCGAGCGGGTGCGCACCGTGTGGAGGATCAATGATCGCGGCGACAGGACGCTCTCCTCGAGCCAGGCAGTCACCATCAAAAGCACCGTGATGACCGCCAAGGCCAGCGGCACGAACAGAACGCCGATCGAACCCATGCGTGAGGGGTACCCCCTGGCAGGGGCGCGCGAAACGTAGCCTTGGTGTGGTGGAGGGTCTGTTCGCTGACGACGCCGTGATTCGCCAGGTCAGCGGCGAGGCCGTCCTGCTGCTCGGCGGCGGCCGCGCCCTGCTGATGCAGCTGGCGCATCCCAAGGTGGCGGCGGGTGTCGCCGACCACAGTGACTTCGAGCGCGATCCTTTCGGTCGATTGCGCCGCACCCTCGAAGCGACCTACACGATCGTCTTCGGCACCCGCGAGGAGGCCGACCTCGTCGGCCGCCAGCTGTGGGCGATCCACGACCACGTCACCGGCGCCCAGTATCACGCCAACGACCCCGAGCTCCTCATGTGGGTCCACGCCACGCTCGTCGACACGGCGCTGCGCGTCCACGCTCGGTTCCTGCGGCCGCTGAGTGATTCGGAGGCGGCGCGTTACTACGAGGACTCGGTCGTGGTCGCCGAGGTGCTCGGCGTGCCGCGCTCGCTGCAACCCCCGGATCTCGCGGCCTTTCGGCAGTACACGCGGGACACGGTCGGCTCGCTCGAGGTGACCGACACCGCCCGACACCTGGCCGACGCCGTCCTGCATCCGCGGCTCCCCTTCGTCGCCGAGCCCGGCCTGGCGTTGGCACGTGCGCTCACCGCCGGCCTGCTACCTCGTCCGCTGCGCCAGCAGTTCGGCCTGGGTTGGAACCGCAACCGCAAGACCGCGCTGTTGCTGGCTTGCGCCGCCTCTCGCACTGTCCTGCCCCGCGTGCCGACCGTCGTCCGCCGCGCCCCCGCCACCCTTCTCGCCTCGTAGCACCCACACCGGCTGGGACCGGGGCTCAGGCCGAGTCGCCAGCTGGCCCTTGCCAGATTCCGACCACGTTGCCGGCCGGATCGGAGATGAGCGCGATCGTGAGAGTGCCTTCGGCGTACGGCGCGGCCACGAGCTGGCCGCCATGGCTCCTCGCCGCGGCGAGGGTCTCATCGACGTCATCGACGTAGATGTAGGCGCGGAGCCCGTCACGACCGGCCACTGCCTGGTCGGTCACCCACCGCCCGATCACGTGGCCCGTACCGTCGCTGAAGCTCATCGCCCCGCCGGGACGACTGTCCACCTCCCAGCCGAACACCTCTTCGTAGAACTGCGCCGACGCGGCGACGTCCCGAGCCGGGATGTGCAGATAGGAGACGCCCGCGGTCCGGGCGACCCGCGGATCGACACTCATGATGCACCCCCGCTGGCATCATGCTCACCGCCGACCTTCCACGTGCTCGCTGCGTAGGACGCGTCCAAGACGCGCTGGGAGTCTTCGACGGTGCCCTCCAAACCGATGTGGTCCTTGAGCATGCATGCCGGCGACGCCATGTCGGACGTGTCGCGCCACTGGTCGTGCTCCCACAGCGCGGCCCGACGAAGTGCCTTCGCGCAGTGGATGAACGCAGTTGCCACCTCGACAACGATGGCCACGTTGGGCCGCAGCTCGCCGACCGGGCAACGATCGAGCACACCGGGGTCGGTGCTGATCATCGCTCGACCGTTCACGCGCAGTGTCTCGTCCGTGCCCGGAACCATGAAGAGGAGGGCGACGCTGCCGCCGTCGACGATGTTGCGCATCGAGTCGAGACGATTGTTGCCGGCCATGTCCGGGATGGCCAGACGCCGATCGTCGAGCGCGGCGACGAACCCCGGCGGCCCGCCCCTCGGCGACGCTTCGACACGCCCGGCGCCATCAGTGCTCGCGAGAACGACGAATGGGCTGTGAGCAAGGAAGTCGCGGCAGTGGCCGTCGAGATGGTCGATCTCCTTGTCGAGAGATCGCTGCGCGGGCGGACGGTAGATCGTCCGCAGTCCCTCGAGCGATGTCACCGTGTCCATCGCCTCAGTCTTCTACTCCGTCCCCGCCCCGCCCAACGCCGGCACCACCCAGCACGGACGGAGGAGCTCCTGCGAATGCCGAGTTCGCACGACTAGGGTCACAAATGGGGCAGTTTCGTAGGCGGGACGGGGTCTGGGGATGCGACGAAAAGGGCGGATGGGGATCGTCATCGGTGTCGCTGTTGCCGCGTTCTTGACGTTCGGCCTGAAGGCGGCGGCGGCGACCCTCAGCGCCCAGGATCTCAACCAGGCGGGGATGAGTCCCCAAGTGCTGGTGAACAGCCTCCTCGGGAGCGGCGTCACAGCATCCAACGTCACATTTACGGGCTCGAACTGCGGGGGCGGGCTCTTCAGTGGAGGGACCGGCACGATCGGCTTCGACACGGGCGTCGTGCTCGGCAGTGGAAGCGTGCAGTCCGGGGACACGCAATGCAACGGACAGAAGGGCATCGAGGGCCCCAACTCCGCCGATGACAACACCGGCAACAACGGGACGCCTGGTGACACGCAGCTCAGCCAGCTGGCTGGGCAAACCGCGAACCCGCCGCAGGCTTCGGCTACGACCTATGACGCGGCCGCGCTTGAGTTCGACTTCGTGCCGAGCGGCTCGCAGCTGAACTTCAACTACGTCTTCTCCTCCGAGGAGTACAACGAGTTCGTCAACTCTGAGTTCAACGACGTCTTCGGCTTCTTCGTCAACGGGCAGAACTGCGCACTCGTCCCCGGAACAACCGCGCCCGTCACCATCAACTCCGTGAACGGCGGGAATCCGTTTGGGACCAGTGCTGACAACGCGCAGTTCTACAGGAACAACGACCCGAACGATCCCGGTCCCCCAGCCATCGACACGGAGATGGACGGCCTGACGACCGTGTTCACGTGTCAGGCGACGGTCAACCCCGGAGTCACGAACCACATCAAGATGGCCATCGCCGATACAGGAGACTCCGCTTACGACTCGAACGTGTTCATCCAGGGCGGCACCTTCAGTGCTCCCACGACGACGACCACGGTTGCCAGCACGACCACGACGACCACAGTGCCGAGCACGACAACCACGACCACGGTTCCCGGCACAACGACCACGACCACGGTGCCGAGCACGACGACGACCACGACCACGGCGGACACGACCACGGTCCCCAGCACGACGCCGCTCGCAACAACGACGACGACGGTGCCGAGCACGACGACAACGGCTGCGCCCGGCGCGGGGCCAGGTGGTACCAGCTCGACAACGGCGCCGCAGGCGACGCAATCTCAGGGCCAGTCGTCCGCGTCGAGCCCCGCTCCAGGTCAGTCGATCACCATCACCGGAACTGGCTTCGCTCCCAATCAGCCGGTCACGATCACCGCTACGAACCCGCCGACGTCTCTCGGAACCGCAACGTCCGACCCGGCGGGCCACGTGCAGGCGCAGGTTGTTGTGCCCGTGAACGCGGCTCCTGGACCAGAACAGATAGTCATCACCGGGCCGGCGCCCGGCGGTGGGACCCACCAAGTTGTCGTTTCGTTCACGATCGCAGCGACAGCACCGGTGGCCACTCCAGCCGTTGCCGAGCCGAGCTTCACAGGCTGACACTCGCGGCACCCGACCCAGCGCGGAGCGCGCAGCCGCACAACCCTCGGCCGTCTCGCCGCTGCCCTCGAGAGCTGATATCGCTAGCGGCCAGGCAAACGCGGGAGGCCGAAGAGACGCCTCACCCACCGGCGAGACCCTCCCGCCTCGTTGTGCAACGCCTCCATCTCCGACTCGATCACGGAGCGCTCGTCCTCGGAGACACCGCCCTCGAGGCGCTCCTCGAGAAACTGCAACCGCGCCTCGATCCAGCGGTGGCGGTCAACCGTCGGCATTGTGCATGGGAGAACCGAAGCGGATGACGTTCCCGTCGGGGTCCTCCACCGCGCCCTCGAACTGGCCCCATTCGGTGCCCTGCGGATCGTGAACGGCGACGCCGGCGGCGCGCCACTCGTCGGCGACCGAGGCGGCGTCGTCGACGAACACGTAGGCGGAGTTTCGGTCTCTGGAGTCCGGGACCACACCGAGATGGAGCTCGACACCATCGCGCGTGGCAAAGCCGTACCCGCCGCCCGCGTACTCCCGGACGGCGAAACCCATCCGCTTGTAGAACGCCAACGAGCGGCCGAGGTCACTCACGGCAAAGATCGGGGCCGTGCGCTTGAGGGTGCCCACCGCTACGGAACGGTGCCTGCTTGGACGGCTTGCAGGTCCTTGCGGACGCCGCCGAGGTAGAGCAGCACGAAGATGAGGCCGACGACGAAGTACGTCCCGACCAGCATGCCGATGACCCACAACCACTTGCGGGCGCCGACCTGGCGCCACGCCTCCTGCGGCCGGCGGGCAGCGTCGATCGCCGCCCAGAAACCGACGAGGGTCAGCACCGTGACGACCGCGTATCCGGCGCCGTTCAGCAATCCGCTCACCTACCTGATGCTAGGGGGCAACCCGCTCCCGCGTTCGGGGTAACAGCAGCCACTCAGGCACCATGGAAGCGAGATGAGTCCGAATCGAAGCCGCTACCGCACAGGTGACCCCGAGATCGACGAGCGGCTGAACGAACTGCTCGACGCCCTCGACGTCAGCGAGAACCGAGATCAAATCAAGGAGATCCTGACGTCCGTCGCCCTGCTGGCCGACGACGAGGCCGACCGCCTCAACCTCAAGATCACGAACTCCGCGCTCAAGGAGATGCGGCTGGCGTTCAAGGTCTTCGAGCCGTTCAAGAGCGTGCCCAAGGTGACGATCTTCGGGTCGGCCCGCACACTCCCCGACGATCCGCTCTACGCCCAGGCCCGAAACTTCGGCGCCGCCATGGCCGCGGAGGGATGGATGGTCGTCACCGGCGCGGGCCCGGGAATCATGGCCGCCGGCGTCGAGGGCGCGGGCGTCGACCAGTCGATCGGCATCAACATCCGCTTGCCGTTCGAGCAGGAAGCCAGTCCCCTGATCGCCGCCGACCCCAAGCTCGTCGACATGAAGTACTTCTTCACTCGCAAACTGATGCTCATGAAGGAGTCGGCCGGCTTCGCCGTGCTGCCGGGCGGCTTCGGCACGCAAGACGAGGCCTTCGAGCTCCTCACGCTGCTCCAGACCGGGAAGGCGGCGCCCGCGCCCGTCGTCATGCTCGACGTCCCCGGCGGCACCTACTGGGCATCGTGGGACCGCTTCGTCCGCGACGAGCTGGCGACCCGCGGCCTCATCGATCGAGACGACCACGACTTCTACCTGATCACCGACGACGTGGAGGCCGCATCAGCGGAGATCCGCGGCTTCTACCGGAACTTCCACTCCGTGCGGTTCGTCGGCAAGACACTCGTCATTCGCATGCGACACGCACCGGACGAACCACACCTCGAACGGCTTAACCGCGACTTCGCCGACATCTGCGTCGAGGGCGGCATCGAGGTCACCGAACCGTTACCTGCCGAGGTCTCCAGCGACGACCACCTCACGCTCGCCCGGATCAAGCTCGCTTTCGACAAGCACCACTACGCACGGCTGCGCCTGCTGATAAACCAACTGAACGCCGATGACTGAGCCCGTCGTCAGTGCTCTCGCCGCTCAACAGGCCGAACTGAGCGGGGTGCTCGCCGGGCTTGCCGACACCGACTGGCAACGACCGTCGCGTTGTGACGGGTGGACGGTGGCCGATGTCGTTCTCCACCTGGCGCAGACCAACGAGATGGCGATCGCCAGCCTGGACGGCCGGTACCCCGAGTATCCCGCCAACGTCGGCCGCCGGCTCGAGGCCGTCGCCGCCGACGTCGACGACGGCGCCGCCCACATGGTCGCCGCCGAGCGTGGCCGGCCTCTCGACGAGCTGAAAGCTCGGTGGCGGTCGTCGGTCGACGACTTCCTCAGCCGGCTCGACGGGGCTGACTTCCATCGCCGCGTCCAGTGGGTCGCAGGCGAGCTGTCGACGAGGACGCTCGTGACCACGCGGCTCTCCGAGACCTGGATCCACGCGGGCGACGTCACTGACGCCATCGGCGTCGAGCTGGAGCCGTCGGACCGGCTGCGCCACATCGCCCGCTTGGCATGGCGCACGCTCCCCTACGCATTCGCCCGCGCCGGGCGCGAGCTCAGCGCTCCGGTGGCCTTCGAGCTCGGCGGGCCAACCGGCGAGCGGTGGGACTTCATCCCCGACGAACCGCCGGCGACCACGGTGCGCGGCCCGGGCGTGGAGCTGTGCCTGGTTGCCGCCCGGCGAATGGATCCGGCAGAGACATCGCTCGAAGGCCAGGGCCCGGACGCGGCCGCCGTGCTCGAGCTCGTCCGGACCTACGCCTGACCGCCGCCCTCTGTCGCCAGACGGAGCGCCGTGATCACCTGGTGTCCCGAGTAGTACAGCGGCCAGAGCTCGTGCGTCCTCGACTGCAGGTCGGACTCCGAGGCGTTGGCGCCGCGGCGGCCGCCGAACGCCAACGCGTGGAAGCGGACGTGCCCTGGTTCGGGTAGCTCGTCGGAGTCCGTCGGCGGGAACTGTGGCGCGTAGACGGCAACGGCATCGAGAAAGGCGAGCGTGGCCTCGACGACAGCCGGGTGGGCGCCGCCCCCGAGCACGCCGCCGCCGGTGCTCGTGTAGAGGCTGGTGGTCCCGTCCTCGAGCGAGACCAGGCTGGCGACGCCGCCGGGGAACGCCATGTCCATCACCGCGCCCCACACCTC
>JAFASB010000029.1 GCA_019244985.1 Acidimicrobiia bacterium
TCGCGCCGGGCCCGGTCGAGGAGAGCCTCGACCTTGGCGTCGTCGAGTGTCGTCACCCAGGTCAGACGATCACGCTGCGGATGACCTCGCCCGCCTCCATGGCCCGGAATGCGTCGTTCACCTCGTCGAGGCCGATGCGCCGGGAGACCATGGCACCCAGGTCGAGCCGGCCGGTCTCGGTGAGGGAGATGAAGCGCGGGAAGTCACGACGGACGTTGGCCGAACCGTAGATGCAGCCGAGCAGCTTCTTCTCCTCGTAGAAGAGCTGGAACGCGGAGAACGTCACCATCGAGTCCATGCGGGCCGCGCCGACCACCGTCACCGTGCCGCCGCGCCGCGCGACGCTGTACGCCTGCAGGATCGTCTCCGGTCGGCCGATGACCTCGAAGGAATAGTCGGCGCCGCGCCCGCCGGTGAGCGCTTGGACCTGGCTCACCGGGTCGCCCTGGCCGGGATCGATCAGGTCGGTCGCGCCCAGCTGTTCGGCGGTCTTGCGCTTGAGCTCGACGGGATCGATGGCGAAGATGCGCGAGGCGCCGCAGATGCGGGCGCCCTGGATGACGGCCTGGCCGACGCCGCCGCAGCCGATGACAGCGACGGTCGACCCCGGCGTGACCTTCGCGGTGTTGAGGGCAGCGCCGACGCCAGTGGTCACGCCGCACCCGATGAGGGCCAGCTGCTCGTCCGGCAGGTCGGTCTCGACCTTCACCAGGGCCGACTCCTCGACGACCATCGCCTCGGCAAACGTGCCCAGCCCGGTCATGGCGCCCAACGGGGTGCCGTCGGCGCGCGTTGCGTGGGATGCGCCGAACGACGTGGCCCCGACGTCACAGAGGTTGCTCTGGTCGTGGATGCAGTAGAAGCAGTCGCCGCACGCGGGGACGAAGGCTGCGACGACTCGGTCGCCCTTCTTGAGGGAGGTGACCTGGTCGCCGACTTCCTCGACGATGCCGGTGCCCTCGTGGCCGAGAATGCAGGGCGGCGGGAATGGCAGTCCGCCGTTGATCACCGAGAGGTCCGAGTGACACACGCCGCTCGCTGTGATGCGGACCACGGCGTCACGCGGCCCCGGCGGGTTGGCGTTCACCTCCTCGATGGAAAGCGGCTTTTCCTGCTCCACGAAGACTGCGGCCCGCACGGGAACCCCCCCTGTATGTCGATGTTCGACGGCGCGACGGAGCGTACAGCCGTTACCGTCGACGGCACCCGCCGCGCCAGTGGGTGATCGGCTAGAGGGAGCGGGCTTCGCCGAAGCTGCCCGTGAAGCGCTCGATGGAGCCGGCGAGCAAGGGCTTCTTCGGGAGGCCGAGCGCGCGCAGCTCCGTGGCAATGGGGTGATCGCCGAGGACGAGTTGGCCGGCGCGGAAGCCGGCCTTCACGCCGTCGCCCGCCATCTGCGCCGGGGTGACCTGCACCGGCCCGCCCCAGCTGCCCATGGCCTCGATGTCGACGCCGTCGAACTTCTTGTTGCCCCCGCGCGGCACGCTCAGCTGGAGCACCAGCCGCTCGCCGTCTCGAAGAGTGACCGTGCGCGTCGAGGAACTGTCGGCGAAGTCGATGTTCATCACGTCTTTGGGGAAGCCCCAGATCTGGCGGCCGGCCTCGCAGGAGAACGACGTCGTCACCGGAAGACGGTGGATGTACGCCGGGGCCTGGTTGCGGACCATCGACACGACGTCGAGCCGTGACCCGCCCTTCGGGCGGAGCAGGAAGCACACGCCCACCTCGTGGTACTGACCGAGGTCCCCTTCGCGGTAGTCGACGCCGACGATCGTGCACGTCGCCCGCCCGGGGATCGTCTGCAGCGGCGTGAGGCCGGCGGGCAACAGGTTCTTCACGGCGCCCGCGGGAACGAGGAAGGTGGCGTACACCGACGACGCTTCCCTGATCCGGACGGGAAGGACGACCGTCTGCTCTTCGATCGTGTACACCGGGGCGCTCATCAGCGAGGGACCGTAGTCTCCGAAGCATGAAGCTCGGCTTGCACGTGGGGTACTGGGGAGCCGGCCCGCCGCCGGGCGCCCAGGAATCCATCCTCGAGGCCGAAGGCCTCGGTTACGACTCGGTGTGGACCGCAGAGGCGTACGGCTCCGACGCCGTCAGCCCCCTGGCCTGGTGGGGAGCGCAGACCTCACGCATCAAGCTCGGCACCAACCTCATCCAGGTGTCGGCGCGCACGCCGACGGCAACTGCGATGGCCGCCATCACTCTCGACCATCTCAGCGGCGGCCGCTTCGTGCTCGGCCTCGGCGTGTCGGGTCCGCAGGTCGTCGAAGGGTGGTACGGGCAGTCGTTTCCAAAGCCGTTGGCGCGCACGCGCGAGTACGTCGACATCATCCGGCGCGTCGTCGCCCGCGAGGCGCCGGTCACGTCCGACGGCGAGCACTACCCGCTCCCCTATCCCGGCGGCACCGGCCTCGGAAAGTCGCTCAAGCCGACCGTGCACCC
>JAFASB010000122.1 GCA_019244985.1 Acidimicrobiia bacterium
GAGTTGTGCGAGGGGTGAACAGGAGGCAACAAAGGGCCGACCCAACTCCGGCCACCATCCGCTTGCCGCTCGACCTGACTCGGTTTCTTCCTGATCATCCGGGTGATCTAGGCGGGAGTGAGTCGCAGCTGAGGCAACTGGGGAGGTGGCCACCTCACCCGTCCACCAGAGAATGAGGTCAGTAAATGGAAAACTTCCTCGTGGTCCTGGCCGTTCTGGCGGGGATTGCGCTATTCATTTTCCTCTCCATTAAAATCCCTGGATTCGCGAGCGGGTGCTTCCGGTTCCTGATTGGCTACTTGAAGTGGTCGTGGAGGATGGCGAACGCCTTCCTCAGCTGGTTTTACCGCCAGGTATGAAGATCCGTATAGACATCGATTTCGGAGCGCTTCGGGCGTCGGCATTCCCACGCGTCGTCGCCAAGCTGGAGTCGTTCAGGGTCGATTCCCTCTGGCTATCCGAACAACTATCGACGCTTCATGCTGACTAACCGCGATGTGACCACCGGACAGAAGGCCGCGGCGAATGAGCACTGGTATCGCCACCGCACCGAGATCGAGGTAGTCTTCCGCGACGGCAAGCTCGGGGCGGCGTTGCGGTACCGCCTACCGGCTACCCCCAAGATTAGTCCGGCCTGGATGTGGCTGGCGCTGTTCGCGGCCAGCATCACCGGCTGATTCCATCAACTCACCGCCACCCTCACCGCCGATGGGCTGGTCGGACACGGTACCTCAGGTGGCTAAACCATGACCGCCACCCTGCGCCACCGGCTCATCCACGTGGCCGCCAGAGTGATCCGCCGCGCCCGAGCTGTCACCTTGCGCCTACCACTGGGCCACCAACTGCTCACCGAGGTTCTCACCCGGGTATGAGCCATATCTACCTCGTCCTGACCCGGCTTCACGGCCCCGACCATCCACCGGAAGCCGCACCCGAGCCGAAACTCGGGCGTGCGACCTACCGAGACACCGACATGCACCATCCAGTGATCAACAACGTGCTTCAAGATCTGCTCAGTTCTTACCTGGGGAATCGGGTCAGATGATGGGCGGTGCGGTGAGTTCAGGGGTGTTCGCTTCGATCGCACGTCGCTGCTCAACGGGACTAGGGGATGCCGTTCGAGTGCAGGCTCGCGCGGGGTCGAACCGGGAGTCGCGAATGGCATTGCACTGCTATGCGCTGCTTTGCGCGAGGTCTGGTCCTCGTTGAGCAGGTTCAGCATGCCTGACCCGGCGGAGCTCTCCGTCGCGTCCCTGTCCGGGTCGTTGAGCAGGAACACGTGAGAAACCCTGCCCGGCATGCCCTTTATCGGTTCGATTCGTTGTCACGCGCCCACGGTGGTGAACGCGGCCCAGTTGGTGAGGTCGGCGTGGTGCCGCTCTCCGGGTTCTTTGAAGGCGAGGGCGATGGTGAACTCTTCGCGGACTACGTCCGGTAGGTTAGTCTGCTGCCAGTGCGCGATCTTCTCGGCGTTGGTGGTGTCGCGCAGCCAGCGCTGTGCACCGCGCAGGGCCGCCGCCGGGGATGTCCGGCCGCCGGCCCAGCGGCGCGCGAACTCGGTCATCAGCATCGCCGTCGGCTGGTCCGGCACGATCCACTGGGACGCAACGACGCTGGCCACCCCAGCCTGCAGCAACCCGGTAGGCAGGGCGAGTACCTCGTCGGGCAGGTCGATGCCGACCAGGCCGGTCTCGCAGGCCGACAGCACGGCCAGCCGGACGTTTAAGGGCATGGTCATCAGGTCGCGCAGCCGGACGTGGAGGTTGCGGGCGAGCAGCAGCGCGCTGTCCAGAGGCTGGCGGAGGTCGGCGGTGCCGTGGCAGATCAGGTGTAGCACGTCGGCGCGGGCGGCGTGGCGGCGAAACCGCAGCGGTAGCGCGGCTTCCCCGTGCAGCGTCGTGCCGACTATGTCGGGTACAGCGGCCGCGAAGCCGAGCGCTTCGCTCGCGGCTGCTTGCAGTGGCTCCGCGGAGACCGGCCGCGGGTCGACGACGCTGAGCAGGCGCTGCACCGGTGTGCGGTTGGCGAGCGCGCGGGCGGCGTGCAGCGCGCGGGCATTGGGGGCGTAGCTGATCGTCAGCTCGTCGAGGGCGTAGCGACGGCCCGTCGGGGCTGTGGGGTCGGGTGTCCAGGCGGCGTGCAGCGGAAGGAGACCAAGCAGCCCGCCGGCGACGAAGGCCGCCCCCGAGGTCCCGCGCAGCGTGTCGAGTACCGGTCCGACCAGTACCGGCCACAGCCACTCGGTGAGTGTGGACAGCGACCTCGTCCACTGCACCTCGTACAGCGTCGGATCCTGCCGGTACAGCTCGTAGACGAACATGTGCTCGGCGACCTGCTTGCGCAGCACCGCCTCGCGCAGATCGTCGAGTCGTACGTGCACAGCGTCGCCATCGCGGACGACGAGCGCGTGTCCGCCGTGCTCGTCCGCCGCCAGGTAGACCAGCGGGCGGTCCTCGGCGGTGCGGACGACGTCGTCGAAGGTCGGCTCGCCGAGGACAAAGGCGGCCGGTGCGGTGTAGGCGTCGGCACGCTCGTGAAGCATCTCCGCCAGGAGCATCGCCCGGCCGCGTTCGAGGGCGACCACGGCGTCGCGCAGATGACCCGTCATCGCCCGGGCCGCAGCGAGGCCGGTGGCGACGCGCTGCGTGCCGCGCAGCCAGATTTCCTTGTCCGCTCGCGAGGCTTCGGCGCCGACGAGCCGGCGTACGGCGTTGAGCCCGTCTCCGTACGCTTCCGAGGCCTCCGCCCAGGCCGCCCGCTCGCCTGCCCATGCTCCCCATACCATGGCGGCGACCAGCACGGTGCGCGGGTCGGTGTCGGCGGCGCGCTGGCTGGCGTTACGCAGGCTGGCGGTCGCGGCCTGCGTCTCGCCGCTGCGGCGCTGGGCGTTCGCGAGGTTGACCAGCTGTCCGGGTAGCTGCGTGGACGTCTCCGGGGTGAGCCGGACGGCCTCCTCGCACTGGGCGAGTGCCTCAATCAGAACCGCAGGGTCGCCGTCCAGGTCGTACAGCTTGACCAGCTTCCCGCCCAGGTTCGTGCAGTGGCCGGCGCGCTGTGGTGCAGCTGGGCCGAGCTGGTCGAGCACGGCGCGCTGCTGCTCGACGGCGCGTTCCAGGTCCTGCCGGTCGTGGTCGCGGTCGTAGCGGGCGGACAGGGCGTTAGCGAGCCCGGAACGGTGCAGCAGCAGCTCGTGTCGGTTAAGCCGCCTCTGCAGCGCCCGCTCGTGCAGCCGGATCGCCTCGTCGAGGTCGGCGGGGTCGCGGGTGTTGTCGTAGCGGGCCTTGAGCGCGCCGGCGAGCCCGGCCGAGATGATCGCGTTGTGCGGGGACTCCTTGGCGGCGTCGTAGGCCCGGCTCAGGGCGTCGTTAGCGGTCGCGAGGTCAGGCAGCTGACCGAAGCGGCGGTAGCGGGCGATGAGGGCCGATCCCCAGGTCGTCAGCAGCCCGGCGAGGTCGGGGCTCTCGGCGGGTGCGGTCATGGCGGCCCGGCCGCCGGCCTCAACCGTGCGGTCGAGGTCGACCGGGTCGCCGACGAGGTCGTAGCGGGCGCGCAAGGCGATCGCGAGATTGTTCAGGTGCCGGGGCAGCTCGTCGGACGTGGCCGGGGTGGCCGCCACCGCGTCGTCCTGGTGGCGGATGGCGGTGTCGACGTCCGCGACGTCGCCGGCGGCATCGAACCGGGCCAGATAGCGGTTGCCCAGGCTGCTCAGATGCCCCGGCCACTCCTCTGACCCGCGCCTGGTCAGGGCAACCGCTTGTTCCTGGGTCTCGATCGCGGCCGCCAGGTCCGCCCATTCCCCGGCGCTGTCCCAGCGGTCGGAGTAGGCGTTGGCGAGGGAGGTGAGCACGCCGGCCCGGCGGTCGTCCTGCTGGGGCAGCAGCGTGACGGCGCTGCGGTAGGCGTCGATTGCGGCGTCGAGGTCGGACAGCTCGCCGAGCAGCTGGAACTGGTCGATGAGCGCGTTGGCCAGCGACAGGCGGTGGGTGCCGCGGTCGGCGGGCGCGGAGGCCGCGGCGGCGGCCGCGCGGTAGTCGGCGACGGCCCGGTCGATGCTGTCGACGGCCTGGTCGTTACGGTGCCGGCGGCGCCAGGCGTTGCCACGCCCGCCGAGGTGGATGGCCCGCTGGGCCGGATCGTCACGCAGCAGCGGCACCGTCGTGTCGAAGATTCCGATTGCCTCGTCGAGGTCAGCGACCTCGCCGCGATGCTCGAACCGTTCCCCCAGCGCGATGCTCAGGTTGTTGCGCAGGTCGAACCACATCGGCGTGCTCGGCTCGGCACCCTCGGCAGCGCGCCAGTACGTCGTGATCATCTCGTCCTCGTCGGCCGCGCTCCTGCGACGCAGGAGACGGTTCCGCAACGCCTCGGCGAGGTTGCCGAGGCTGCCGGCGAGGTCGATCGGGTCCGGCCCGGCGGCGAGCACCCGACGGTAGCTGTCCACCGCCTCGTCGAGGACCTCCGGCTCCTCGGTGTGTTTGTACAGGTCCAGCTGCGCATGGGCGAGATCGGTGAGCGTCGCCGGGAGCGCGAGCGAGTCGGACGGCAGCGCGGCGACCGCGCGGCGGAAGGCGTCAACGGCGGCGGCGATGTCGGGAGCCTGGTGAGTGAGCGCGTAGCGAGTGGCCAGGAGCTTGCCGAGGAAGTGCTGGTGGTGGGCGGTGTACTCGTCGTCGGGGGCGATGGTTCGCACGATCTCCTGCAGATAGCGCACGGCGACGTCGAGATCGTCGAGTGCCCCCGTGGCCTGGTGCCGCTCGAACAGGAAGTAGGCCGTCCGCGCCTGCTGTCCGATCAGTGCCTGCTCGGGCGCCCTGGCCTCCGTGAGCTCGTCGAGCGACTCTTGCAGCATCCGCTCGAGCTCGGCCGCCGACGGCTCGTCTCCGCCGCGCCCCAGTTCCGCGAACGCCTGCCGCACACCGATCTCGCGGCATCGCGCCAGCAGCTGGCGGTGGGTGCGCACCAGGTCGGCGAAGCCGGGTTGGCCGTCGGCCTGCGCCTCGCGCTCCAGCCGGGCGAGCACCCGGTCGGCCGCGTCGCCCAGCAGCTCGGGATGGTCGTCGACGATCCGCCGCGACGCCGGCCAGCTGTCAGCGGAGACGAACGCCTGAACGGCCGCGAGAACCGTCAGCTCGTCCGGGTCGGGGTCCCGCTCAGGCCGGATACGGGCGTGGCTGCGTATCACCTCGAGGAAGCCGAGCGCCGCCAGTGTGTCGGCGTCGCCATCACGGTAGGCCGCGGCCCGCAGCGTGTCGAGGACCTCACCCGACTCGTCGTGCAGCAGATCGGGGTGCTCGCGCAGCAGCTGCGCCACATCCTCGCGCCCGCCGGTCGACATCACCTCGATCATGAGGTCGTCCAGTTCGGAGGCGTGCGGAAGCCCGCCCGTCTCCTCCGCGAACGCCGCCTCGAGCCCGATCTCGACGCAGCGCCGCAGCAGCGCCAGGCGGGCGCGCATGGTCTCCGCTACCGCGTCGGGGACGACCTGTGCGGCGTGCTTGACCAGCCGCTCCAGCATCGCGACGCCTCGCTCGCTCACCGCGTCCGGGTGCTCGGCGAGCTGCCGCTGGGCGTGGCGGGGGGTCGGAGACGCCAGGAACGCCGCGATCGCCTCCCTCATCGGGTCTGCCGGGGCTTCCCCGGTCATCTCCTCGAATGCGGCGTCGACGCCGACCTCTCGGCATTCCCGCAGCAGCTGCTGGTGTGCCCGCAACATCGCCACCACTTCCGCCGAGCCCTCCTGCACCTCGACGCCGGCGATCAGCCCGTCCAGGACAGCGTCGGTGTGTTGGTCGAGCAGCTCCGGGTGCAGCTCGACGACCGCACGGGACTGCTCCCACGTCTCGGTGTGAACGAACATAAACAGCGTCGCGATCAGCCCAAAGTCTGCGGGCAGCCGCCCCGCAACGTCGTACGCTCCCTCCGCGGCGGCGTCGAAGAAGGCCTGCTTGACACCGACGTCGCGGCTGCGCCGCAACGCCCGGCGCAGCCGCTCCAGACCCTCCACC
>JAFASB010000141.1 GCA_019244985.1 Acidimicrobiia bacterium
AGTATGGCTTCAGTGTGACGAAATGGTCAGCGGCGACGACTCACCTCGAACACCGCGAGGGTGCCAGCTGCCGCCACGTTCAGTGACGGAATTGACCCTTTCAGCGGTATCCGAGCGAGAACGTCGCATCGGTCCCGTACGAGCCTGGACAGACCGGCCCCCTCGCCCCCGACGACGAGCAACACGGGCTCGGTGGCCACCTCGAGATCGAAGAGGCTCTGATCGCCCCGCTCGTCGAGACCGACCACCCAGACGCCGAGGGCACGGGCCCGGGCCAGGGCCGCCGGGAGCCCCGAGACCACGGCCAGCGGCACATGCTCCACGGCGCCAGCGGCGGCCTTGGCGACCGAGGGCGTGACGTGGGCCGTCCGATGCCGGGGCAGAACAGCGCCCGTGACGCCCGCCCCCTCCGCGCTGCGGAGGAGGGCTCCGAGGTTCTGCGGGTCGGTCACGCCGTCGAAGCCGAGCAGGAACGGCGGCCGTCCACCCTTCGGGCGACACAGCGCATCGAAGTCGTGCTCGGGCAGGGCCTTGGCATGGGCGAGGACACCCTGGGGACCGTCGGTGCGCGCCTCGGCCTCGAGCGCCCGCCGCGCTACATAGCGGACAGGCACCCGCGCCCGCTTCGCCAGCTCGTTGATCTCCCGCAGCACGGGCGCCGGGTCGAGGCCCTCGGCCATCCACACGTCCCGCACCGGACGGGTGGCGGCGGCCAACAGCTCGCGCACGGCCTGGCGGCCCTCGACCTGCTCACCGCCTATCGAACGGGGCTTCGACGGCGACTTGGCCGGCCGCTTCAGCTCTCGACGAGGGCGACCGCCCAACAGGCCACCCCCTCCCCACGGCCGAGCGCGCCGAGCTGCTCGGCGGTCGTGGCCTTGACGCTCACCGGCGCGCCGACGGCTGCGCCCAGCCGCTGCTGCATCTCCGCCCGGTGGGGGGCCAGTCGCGGCTGCTCGGCCACGACCGTGCAGTCGACGTTCGCCGGCCGCCACCCCGCGGCCGACACCATCTCGGCGACACGCCGCAGCAGCGCCAGGCTGTCGGCGCCGGCCCACGCCGGGTCGCTGTCGGGGAAATGCTCGCCGAGGTCACCCAAGCCCGCCGCGCCCAGCAGGGCGTCGCCCACGGCGTGGGCCACGACGTCGGCGTCGCTGTGACCGGCGAGGCCCCGCTCCCCGTCGACCTCGACGCCACCCAGCACCAACCGGCGGCCGGGCTCGTCGCTGAAGGCGTGGACGTCGAAGCCCATCCCGACGCGCACCGCCATGGGCGTGAACCTAGGCCAGCGTGTCGATCAGGGCCCGGGCGACCAGGAGATCGTGCCGGGTCGTGATCTTGGCGTTGGCCTCTTCGCCGGGGACGACAACGACGCGTCCGCCGATCGCTTCGACGAGCGAGGCGTCGTCAGTGCCTTCGGCGCCGGGTTCGTGTGCGTTGCGCAGGGCGGCAGCGAGGAACGCCTGAGGCGTCTGCACCGCGACCAGAGGGTCACGGTCGAGCGTCCGGGCGACGGCGCCGTCGTCGACGACCTTCACGGTGTCGGCCAACTTCACGCCCGGCACGGCGCCGTCGGCACCGTCTCGTACGGCGTCCACGACCTGGCGGAAGAGGGCGGCCGAGGCCAGGGGCCGCGCTGCGTCGTGGACGACGACGATCTCCGCCTCGTGCGGAACTGCGGCCAGGCCGGCGCGCACGGACCCCGCTCGGGTCTCGGCACCCGCCACGATGGCGTCGACGCCGGCCTCGGACTCGCCCGCTCGCTCTGCAGGAACCACTAACACCACGCCGTCGGCGACCGCCCGGGCCCGCTCGAGCGCCCAGTCGAGCACCCGCCGGTCGCCCAGCATCTCGTACTGCTTCTGGGTGCCGAACCGGACGCCGGACCCGGCGGCGACGACGACGGCCCAGACAGACATCTAGGCGGACTGTTTAGCCCGTGGGGGCGACCTCGCCGCCGGCGTCGGCGGTGTCGGCAAGGGCGGAGGGATCGAGCGACGCGAACAGCATGCGTCCGACCGATGTCTGCACGTTCGAGGTCACGCGCGGGGCGATCTCCTGGCCCACCAGTTCGGCAGCGCCGCTCACGACGACCATCGTCCCGTCGTCGAGGAAGCCCACCCCCTGACCGGCCTCCTTGCCGGGGCGGCTCACGGTGAAGCGGACCACCTCACCCGGGACGTGCACGGGCCGCATGCTCTCGGCCAGGCGGTTGAGATTCAGCACCGAGACCCCCTGGAGCTCAGCGACGCGCTGGAGGTTGAAGTCGGTGGTGAGAAGGCCGACGTCGAGGCGACGGGCCAGGGCCACGAGCTTCGCGTCGACCTCGTCGAACTCCGGCACCTCGTCATCGACGATGTGCAGGCTCACCCGCGGGTCGCCCTGCAGGCTGTCGAGGATCTCGAGACCCCGTCGGCCGCGGCGGCGCCGTGTCGGTTCCGCCGCGTCTGCGATGCCCTGCAGCTCGTCGAGCACGAACCTGGGCACGAGGAGGGCGCCGCGCAGGAAGCCTGCGGTCGTGATGTTGAGGAGCCGGCCGTCGATCGCCGCGCTGCTGTCGACCAGGAGGGCGTCAGGGGCCACGTTGCCGCCGTAGCGCGACGCGCGCACGAGCGGGCGCGTCGACAGCCCCGCCATCGCCAGAAGCTCCTCGCTCTTGCGGGCGCCGATGCGGAAGCCCTCGTACAACCCGATCCACACGAGGAGCCCGAGCACGGGCCAGCCCGACAGACCGGGCATCAGGACGACCGCCGGGATGCCGAGGAGCAGCGACAGACCGCCCAGGAGGGCTGCGCCGAAGCCACCCCCGAGGAGCTGGGCTGGCGGCGTGCGTTCGACGGTGGCCTCGACCCGACCCATCCCTCGCCGGAGCAGGCGGGCGACGACGCCGCCGATGACGTACCCGAACAGGGCGCCGAGCACGGCGCCGACCACAACCCGCGGACTGCCGTCGCCGGCCGTCGACCGCGCGACGCCATAACCGGTCCCGGTGGCCAGCAGCACGATCAGCAGCCGGGCGATCTCAACGAACATGGGCGCGCAAATTCCTCCTAGGAGGGGTATCGGCACCCGAAGGGACGCCCTGAATAAGCCGGACGCCCTACTTGAGCGAGCGCTCCCTACGGGAGAGCGTCGTCGAGCTTCGCCTCGGCCTCTTCCTCGCTGACCCCGATGGCGAAGGTCAGCTCGGAGACGAGGATCTGGCGGGCCTTGGTGAGCATCCGCTTCTCGCCGGCCGACAGGCCCTTGTCCTTGTCGCGGATCGACAGGTTCCGCACGACCTCGGCAACCTGATAGATGTCACCGGACTTCAGCTTCTCGACGTGATTCTTGAAGCGCCGCGACCAGTTGGTGGGCATGCGCGCCTCCTTCTTGCGAAGGACAGCGAACACCTCCTCGACCTCCTCGTCGTTGATGACCTCCCGCAGGCCAACTTCCTCGGTGTTGTCAGCCGGGACCATGAGCGTCAGGTCGCCGTACGCCAGCTTGAGCACGAGATACTCGCGGTTCTCGCCGAAGGCATTGCGCTTCTCCCGGCGCTCGATAATCGCTGCGCCGTGATGGGGATACACGACCTTGTCTCCGACGTCGAACGACATACCTCTCCCAGGAATGAGACTGCGGGGGGACACTTCCAGAGTGCCAGGAAACCACTCTTAGGACAACTTGGTTCTGGGGTTTTGGCAGCTATCGTCAGCCGCGTGGTGGACGCCGCGTTGCTCGCCAGCACACCGTTCTTTGCGGGCCTCGATCAGCCGGCCGTCGAGGCGGTGGCCCGGGAATGTGCCCGGCGCGATCTGAAGCGCAACGACGTCCTTTTTCGTGTGGGCGACGAGGCCAACGAACTTTTCATCGTCGAGCGGGGACGCGTCGCCATCGCCAACCGTTCCGAGGACGGCCGGGAGTCGCTGGTCGCCCTCATGGAGGGCGGCGACCTGTTCGGGGAGATGGGGCTGTTCGACGGGATCCGGTCCGCTGACGCCCGAGCCCTGGAGACGTCGACGGTGGTGATCGTGCCGTACGGCCCGCTCCGCGAAGCTCTCGACCAACAGCCCAAGGCCCTGTGGAGCGTCGTCGAGCTGTTGGCCCGGCGCATCCGCGCCGTCGATGAGGCGTTGGCCGACACCGTGTTCCTCGACGTCCCCGGACGCACGGCCAAACGCTTGCTCGAGCTGGCGGGCGACGGTGATCAGTTCCAACTACCGGTCACGCAGGAGGAGCTGGCGTCGATGGTCGGCGCGTCGCGCGAGCGCGTGAACAAAGCCATCTCCCAGTTCGTCCGCCTGGGCTGGCTCGAGCAGCAGGACCGCGTCTACCGAATTCGGGACCGAGAGCAACTCACGCGCCGCGCTCGCTAGCGGCTACGAACGAAAGAAATCGAGCGTCCGCCGCCACGCGTCTGCCGCGTCACCGGCTCGGTGCGAGGGCCGCTCGGGGGCATGCGCGAAGCCGTGCTCGGCATCCGGATAGAGCGCGGTCTCGACGTTCGGCAGCCGGCGTAGCTCTTCGATGTCCGCAGTGGGCGTGTACGGATCCTTGCCGCCGAGAACGGCCAGCGTCCGGCACGCGTCGGGCTTGGCGAGCATGTCGAGGGGATCCCGTCCTGGCACGCCCCACGGGTCGGGCGGGACGATCATCCCGTAGAAGGCCACGGCCGCATAGAAACGTCCCGTTCCCGCGGCCCGGAAGGCCTGCATGCCGCCCATGCAGAACCCCAGCACGCCCACGTGCTCGCACTCCGTCGCGTCGGCGGCAGCCTCGAGATCGCCGAGCACCCGGTCGAGGTCGAACGACGCGTCCATCCGCTTCTCGAGCGCGAGGTCCTCCTGCCCAGGCCACGGCTCGATCGCGCACGTCGTGAATCCTTGCGACGCCAGCCGGGCGACATGCTCGTCGAACAGTGGTCGCAGCCCCATGATGTCGGGGTGCAGCGCGATGCCGATCTCGTTGTTCTCGGCGCGCGCGATTTCTGCTGCGGTACCTGACGGCAGGGTGATGCGCACGCTCAGGAGTATCTGTCGAGGATGCTCGTCTCGGCCAGACGGGACAGGCCGTCCTTGATCGCCCGAGCGCGGGTGCTGCCAACACCTTCGACGTCGTCGAGGTCGTCGATGGTGGCGCGCATGATCTTCTGCAGATTGCCGAACCGCTGGACGATGCGCTCGATGACGGCGTCGGGAAGGCGCGGGATCTTCGAGAGGAGCCGGTAGCCGCGAGGCTGCAGGCTCATATCGAGCTCGCCGGACTCCGCCGGCAGGTGCAGCACGCTCATGACCGACTTGAGGTCGAGCAGGTCCTCGGTGCTGAGATCGGCGAGGGCGGTCATGGCGTTGCCCAGCTGCCAGGTGTCGTCGGCCTGCGAGTAGTCCTTGATCACGAGGCGGCGGTCGTCCTCGACGCCCCCCATCAACTCTTCGAGCTGGAGGAGAACGAGACGGCCGTCGGTGCCCAGCTCGACGATGTACCCCTCGATCTCCTCGGCGATCCGGCGAACCATCTCGGCCCGCTGCAGCACCGTGGCGACGTCGCGCACGGTCACGAGGTCCTCGACCTCGAGGGCACTCAACGAGCCCGAAACGGTGTCGAGGCGGTTCTTGTAGCGCTCGAGCGTCTGCAGGGCTTGGTTGGCGCGGTTCAGCAGCCGCTGGATCGGTTCGAGCGGGTGCTTCAGGTCGCCGACGTAGACGGCGATCATCGACATGTCCTCCGACACCGAGATCACCGGCACCGGGATCGAACGCGCCACGCGCTCGGCGGTGCGGTGTCGGGTGCCGGTCTCCGACGTCGGCACGTGCGGGTTGGGGACCAGGTGCACGTTGGCCCGGGCGATGCGGCTGGCGTCGGACGCCAGGATGATGGCGCCGTCCATCTTCGCCAGCTCGGACAACCGCTGCGGTGTGAACTCGGCATCGAGCAAGAAGCCGCCGCTGCAGATGGCGAGCACCTCGGGACCGTCGCCCACGACGATGAGCGCGCCCATGTTGGCCTGGAGGATGCGATCCAGGCCCTCACGCAGTGGCCGGCCGGGCGCCACACCAGCCAGCGCCTCGGTCATGGCGACGCTTCGCCAGGGGGGCACGAGGGGATTCTACTTGGGCGCCGCCTGCGCCAGGCCCGTCACGCTGATCGCCTCGCCGATCGTGTGCACCCTCAGGAGCTCGAAGCCGCCGACGGTGTCAGGGGTCGACGCAGGCACCAGCGCCCGCTTGAAACCGAGGCGCGCTGCCTCCTGCAACCGCCGACCGATCTGCGGGACCTGCCGCACCTCGCCCGCCAGCCCCACCTCGCCGCACACCACCAGATCGTCGGGCACCGGCCGCTTGTGGTGGGTCGACACGAGGGCCAGGGCGATCGGGAGATCGATCGCCGGCTCGCTCACGCGGACCCCACCGACCGCCGAGGCGTAGACGTGGGCGCCGTAGAGGTTGATCTTGGCACGGGCCTCGAGGACGGCGAGCAGAACCGAGAGGCGCTTCGGGTCGAGCCCCTGGGCGGAGCGCACCGCCATCACCTTGGCCTCGGCGTCGATCGTCGACACCAGCCCCTGGATCTCGACGAGCAGGGCGCGTGCGCCTTCGAGCACCGGAGTGACGACACAGCCGGGGACGCCGCGCTGGCGGTCGGCGAGAAGAAGGGCGGCGGGATCGGTGACCGTCGACAGTCCGGTCTCGCCCATCTCGAACAGCCCGATCTCGCCCGTCGCCCCGAAGCGGTGCTTCATGGCGCGCAAGAGGCGCAGGGCGTGATGACGGTCGCCGTCGAACGACAGCACGGTGTCGACGGCGTGCTCGAGCACACGTGGGCCTGCGAGCGTGCCCTCCTTGGTGACGTGGCCCACAAGCACGGTGGCGATCGCCCGTTCCTTGGCGAGACGAACGAGCCTGTTCGCACACTCCGTGACCTGGGTGACCGAGCCCGGTGCCGCCGGCAGGTCGACGTCGGACAACGTCTGCACCGAGTCGACGGCCAACACGTCGGGCTCGAGCTCCTGCACATGGGCGACGACACCCTGGACCTCGGGGTCGGCGACCAACCACAGATTGGGCACGATCGCGTGCAGGCGCTCGGCCCTCATCCGGACCTGCGCCGCCGACTCCTCACCGCATACGAGCAAGCAGCGGGCACCGCTGCGTGCGAGCGAGGTCAACGTCTGCAGCAGGAGCGTCGACTTGCCGATCCCGGGTTCGCCACCGAGGAGGGTGACCGAGCCGGGTACCAGCCCGCCACCGAGCACACGGTCGAGCTCGTCGATGTGCGTCGGCCGGTGCATGCCCGAGGTGAGCGGCACGTCGGCGACGAGCACGGGCCTCTCCGCGGGCTGGTGCTGCGGCCGCGTCGTCGCCCGGCGCGCCTCCTCGACCAGCGTGTTCCAGTCGCCGCACGAGTGGCACCGGCCCTCCCACCGCGGCGCTGTGGCTCCACACTCCCGGCATCGAAACGCCGTCTTCTCCTTGGCCATGGAGAAGACCCTACGAACCGGGTGTGACAGAAACGCGGTTCCTCCGGGACCGCCGCCAGAACAGAAGGGCGGCGGTCGCCAGGACGAGGGCGATGGCGCCGAAGATGATCGGGCGGAGGTTCCATGCCGTCGAGGTGGCCGTGAGGCGGGCCTGTTCGCCCGCCTTCGGGTGCCAGAGGACGCCACCGGAGACAGCGGTGGGTGCGTTGGACGAGATCGAGCCCGGGAGGTCGACGACAACCTCAGTGCGAACGCTGCGGTCGATGATCTGGTTGAGCTGTTGCTCGAGAACCTTCGGGTCGACGCCGGAACCACCGAGCTGCTGTTGCAGCTTTTCGTCGGCGAGCCCTTTGGAGCCCACACGGTCGACGGTGCCGGAGAACGACGTCTTCGAACGCAGGAACGAATGCTTGGTCTTCAGTCTGAAGTCCTTGAACGGCCCGCTTGGACCGTTCAACTCGGTCATCGCCTTGGCCGCGCCCGCGGGGTTGGCGAACGCCTTCGTCGCGCGCACCCACGTGCGGTTGTCGCTCTCCTTGCGGGGACCGAGGACCGTCCACCCGGCCTTCTTGAGGTCGCCGACCCGCAGCTGCTGGGCCAGGTCGGGGATCTGGTGCAGAGCGTCATCGTCGAGCCCGACCCCGGCGCGTACGACACCGCTGCCGTTCTGCTTGGCGTCGACACCGACCGCGATCGTCACCTGGCACGCGCTGCAGACCAGGAGCGCCAGTGCTGCGGCTACGAGAACGAACTTCCTCGCAGGCGGCCGCTCTCGCCGCCGAAGGCGGCCGCCCCGGATGGCGGCCAAAAGAACAGCGCGGAGGGCGGGTCGGCTTTGCCGGTCGCCCGAAGCACGATCAGCTCGTCCGAGGCGCTCTGCGCCGAGGGCGAAATCAGGTTGTGCGGACAATCAGGAGCGAGCGCTGGACGTGGTGGCTGACTTTGTTCGGCACCGACCCGAGGAAGAACCTGGTGGCGCCCGTCATCCCCTTGTTGCCGACGACCAGCAAGTCGTAGTCCCCCTCGTCGGCGACCTCGACGAGGGCGGTGGAGGCGTCCCGATCGTCGACGCGCGTGTCGATCTTCACGCCTGCATCACCATGGCGAGCGGCTTCGCGGTCGACCACCTGCTTGGCGGCCTCTCCGGTGCCGGCCGTCAGGATCGTCAGGATCGCGCCGGACTCCTTCGCCAACTCCACGGCCCGATCGACCGCCTTGGCCGCCGTGGTCGACCCATCGGTGCCGACGAGAATCCGCTTGTACATCGAGGCCGAAGGCTAATGCCCCCGGCCTGATGCGGTGACTCCGTTGTGAAGATCTACTCGGTGGGTCCCGCCTCGGCGAGCTCGACCGGCGGGGGCTCGATGCCCTCGATGGACCGGAAGACGACCTCGTCGTTCTCGGCGTCGACGATGATCGTGACGCCCGCACGGAACTCCTTCCAGAGGATGCGCTCCGACAGCGGGTCTTCGACCAGGCGCTGGATGGCACGGCGCAGAGGCCGGGCGCCCAACGTGGGGTCGTAGCCCTTGTCGGCCAAGAGGATCTTGGCGGCGTCGGTGAGCTCGAGGCCGAGGCCCTGGCTCTCCAGCTGCTCGCGCACCCGGCGGATCATCAGGTCGACGATCGAGGTGACCTCGGGCTTGGTGAGCTCGTGGAAGACGATCGTGTCGTCGATGCGGTTCAGGAACTCAGGCCGGAAGTGCTGCTTGAGCGCCTCGTTGACCTTCTCCTTCATCTTCTCGTAGGTGACCGCCTCGTCGGCCTTGGCGAAACCGATCGCCGCCTTGCGGAGATCGGCGGTGCCGAGGTTCGACGTCATGATCAGCACGGTGTTCTTGAAGTCGACCTGTCGGCCCTGGGCGTCGGTCAACCTGCCGTCCTCCAGAATCTGGAGCAGCGTGTTGAAGACGTCGGGGTGGGCCTTCTCGATCTCGTCGAAGAGCACGACCGAGAACGGCTTGCGGCGCACGGCCTCCGTCAGCTGGCCTCCCTCCTCGTAGCCGACGTAGCCCGGGGGCGAGCCGACGAGGCGGGAGACCGTGTGCTTCTCCATGTACTCGGACATGTCGAGCTGGATGAGGTGGTCCTCGTCGCCGAACAGGAACTCGGCAAGGGTTTTGGCCAGCTCGGTCTTCCCGACGCCGGAGGGGCCGAGGAAGATGAACGAACCGCTGGGGCGCTTGGGGTCCTTCAGGCCCGCACGGGTGCGGCGGATGGCCTGGCTGACGGCCTTGATGGCGTCGTTCTGGCCGATGACCCGCTTGTGCAGCTCCTCCTCCATGCGGACGAGCTTGGCCGTCTCTTCTTCGGTGAGCTTGTAGACGGGGATGCCGGTCCACAGCGCGAGGACCTCAGCGATGGACTCCTCGTCGACCTCGTCGAACAGGTCGATGCCCTCGACCTTGAGCTCACGCTCCTTGGTCTCCTTGCGCTGGATCAGCGCCCGCTCCTGGTCGCGCAGCTTGGCCGCGGCCTCGAACTTCTGGTTCTCGATCGCCTGCTCCTTCTGCTGGCGAACGCGGCCCAGCTCGTCCTCGATCTCCTTGTAGTCGGGCGGCGTCGACATGCGCCGGATGCGCAGCCGCGAGCCCGCCTCGTCGATGAGGTCGATGGCCTTGTCAGGGAGATGGCGGTCGGAGATGTAACGGTCGGAGAGGTTCGCAGCGGCGACGATCGCCTGGTCGGTGATCGTGACCCGATGGTGGGCCTCGTAGCGGTCGCGGATGCCCTTGAGGATGTCGATGGTGTGGGCGACCGTCGGCTCGTCGACCTTGATGGGCTGGAACCGGCGCTCGAGAGCGGCGTCCTTCTCCAAGTGCTTGCGGTACTCGTCGAGCGTCGTGGCGCCGATGGTCTGCAGCTCGCCGCGGGCCAGCATGGGCTTCAGGATCGACGCCGCGTCGATGGCGCCTTCGGCCGCGCCCGCACCGACGAGCGTGTGCAGCTCGTCGATGAACAAGATGATGTCGCCGCGGGTGCGGATCTCCTTCAGCACCTTCTTGAGGCGCTCCTCGAAATCGCCGCGGTAGCGGGAGCCGGCGACGAGTGCGCCGAGGTCGAGGGTGTAGAGCTGCTTGCCTTTGAGCGTCTCGGGAACCTCGTTGGCGACGATGCGCTGCGAGAGGCCCTCGACGATGGCCGTCTTGCCGACCCCGGGCTCGCCGATGAGAACGGGGTTGTTCTTGGTGCGGCGAGACAGGACCTGCATCACGCGCTCGATCTCGCGCTCGCGCCCGATGACCGGGTCGAGCTTCTTCTCCCGCGCCAGCTGGGTGAGGTTGCGGCCGAACTGGTCGAGGACCAGGGACCCACTGGGCGTGGACTCGCCGGGCCCCGTTCCCGCCGATGCCGCCTCCTTGCCCCCGGCGTAGCCGGAGAGGAGCTGGATGACCTGCTGGCGCACCCGGCTGAGGTCGGCGCCCAGCTTCACGAGCACCTGGGCGGCCACGCCCTCGCCCTCACGGATGAGGCCGAGAAGGATGTGCTCGGTGCCGATGTAGTTGTGGCCGAGCTGCAGCGCCTCGCGGAGCGACAGCTCGAGGACCTTCTTGGCGCGGGGCGTGAAGGGGATGTGGCCCGACGGCGACGATCCGCCCTGGCCGATGATCTCCTCGACCTGGTTGCGCACGGCCTCGAGCGAGATGCCCAACGACTCGAGCGCCTTGGCGGCGACGCCCTCGCCCTCGTGGATGAGGCCGAGCAGGATGTGCTCGGTGCCGATGTAGTTGTGGCCGAGCTGCAGCGCTTCGCGCAGCGACAGCTCCAGCACCTTCTTGGCGCGCGGCGTGAACGGGATGTGCCCGCTCGGCGCCTGCTGGCCCTGGCCGATGATCTCCTCGACCTGCTGACGCACGCCCTCCAGGGCGATGCCCAGCGATTCCAGCGCCTTTGCCGCGACACCCTCACCCTCGTGGATCAGACCCAGCAGGATGTGCTCGGTGCCGATGTAGTTGTGGTTGAGCATCCTGGCCTCTTCCTGGGCCAGGACGACGACGCGACGTGCGCGGTCGGTGAACCGTTCGAACATGCAGCCTGCTCCTATCCGCGCCGCTGGTACCACCCGTGG
>JAFASB010000178.1 GCA_019244985.1 Acidimicrobiia bacterium
GCTGTCGTGCTGCCCGGCGTCGGCCACTTCGGCACCTGCATGAAGGCGTTGCGCACGAGCGGGCTCGAGGGGCCTGCGTGGGCCGCCATCACCGCCGGCAAGCCGTTCATGGGCATCTGCATCGGCATGCAGATGCTCTACGAGGCCTCCGACGAGGATGCCATCACGTCGGGCATGGGCGTGCTGCCGGGCAAGGTGCGTCTCCTGCCCGAGGGGGTCAAGCGCCCGCAGATGCAGTGGAACATCCTGAACATCCGCGACGACTCGCCGATGTTCGCCGGCCTGACGCAGCCGCTGTGGATGTACTTCGTCCACTCGTACTCACCCGCCACCGTCGAGCACGTGGTCGCCACGTGCGACTACGGCGGCGACATCGTGGCTGCGGTGCAGCGCGACAACCTCTGGGCGACGCAGTTCCACCCCGAGAAGTCCGGCGCGCCCGGCCTGCAGGTGCTGGCGAACTTCGTCGCCGCCGCGGCCTGAGCTGTCGGTGGAGCTCTATCCCGCTATCGATCTGCGCGCCGGCCGGTGTGTTCGGCTTTGGCAGGGCGACTTCGACAAGGAGACGGTGTACGGCACAGACCCGGTCGCCGTCGCCGAGCGGTTCGTTGCGACCGGGGCACGCTGGCTACACGTGGTCGATCTCGACGCTGCGCGCGGCGAGGGCAGCAACATCGACACCGTGCTGTCGATCGCGCGTGCGGTACCCGTTCGCGTCCAGACGGGCGGTGGCGTCCGGGACGACGCCCTGCTCGTCGCCGGCGTCGACCGCGTGGTGCTGGGGAGCATGGCGGTCGCCAACCGCGAATACGCCGGTGAGTTGATTGCGGAATACCCCGGCCGGGTCGCCATCGGCCTCGACCACCGCGACGGTGAGCTGCGCGTCCGGGGGTGGGAAGAGGGCGGCGATGTCGGCGTGCTGGACGCGGTGGCGTGGCCGGAGTTCTCGGGCGCCGCCGCATTCATCGTCACGGACATCGGTCGCGACGGAACGCTGGCGGGGCCCGACGTGAGTGGCCTAGCGTCGGTGCTCGAGGCCACGACGGCCGACGTCATCGCCTCCGGCGGCGTGGGTTGCATCGCCGACCTCGAGACGCTGGCGTCGCTGACGGCGGGTGGGCGGCATCTGGCGGGTGTCATCGTCGGCAAGGCGCTGTACGAGGGCGCCTTCACGATCGAGGAGGCGATGGCCGCATGCGCAGCGTCCGCGTGATCCCGTGCCTCGACGTCGACGCCGGCCGCGTCGTGAAGGGCGTCAACTTCGTCGACCTCCGCGACGCCGGCGATCCCGTGGAGCTGGCCTCTCGGTATGACGCCGAGGGCGCCGACGAGGTCGTGTTCCTCGACATCACCGCGTCCTCGTCGGCGCGGGACACGATCGTCGACGTCGCCACCCGCACGGCCGAGGAGTGCTTCATTCCCTTCACCGTGGGCGGGGGCGTGCGGGGAGTCGAGGATGCTCGTCGCCTGCTGCGGGCGGGCGCCGACAAGGTCTCCGTGAACACCGCGGCGGTGTCGCGGCCGCAGGTCGTGACCGAGCTGTCCGATGAGTTCGGTGCCCAGTGCGTGGTCGTCGCCATCGACGCCCGCCGCGCCCCGGGCGGGTTCGAGGTGTTCACGCACGGGGGCCGCAAGCCGACCGGGCTCGACGCGGTGTCGTGGGCCGCCGAGTGCCAGCGGCTGGGAGCCGGCGAGATCCTCCTGACGTCGATGGACAGAGACGGGACGAAAGACGGTTATGACGTCGAGCTCACGCGTTCGGTGAGCGAGGCGTGCGACCTCCCCGTCATCGCCAGTGGGGGCGTCGGCAATCTCGACCACCTGGTCGAGGGGGCCGTCGAGGGCAAGGCCGACGCCGTGCTCGCAGCGTCGATCTTCCACTTCGGCGAGTACACCGTCGCCGAGGCCAAGACCCATCTCCTCGACGCCGGCCTCGCCGTCCGACCCGCGTAATTGGGTCCCGCGCCCTATGTCGTCGGTGCGCGCTCGTACCCGACACACCAGGTAGACCCAACGCAAGGAGCAGGAGCGATGATCTCGTACTTCCAGACGCTCACGTCGTACATGCAGGCCCGGTACCTCCGAAGCGAGAACGAGCGCGGCGCCAGCTTGGTCGAGTACGCCTTTCTTGTGGCTCTGATTGCCGTCGTTTGCCTCGTGGCCATCGCCTTTCTCGGGCAGAGCGCGTCGCAGCGCTTCTCGAGCGTCGGCTCGGCCGTCGGCGCAGCCTGACAACGAGCACCGCCGGTCCACGGCTCGAATGCCCGCGTCGCGGGCCGGCGGTAGGCCTCGGGCGCGGACCTCCGCGGGGGCGACCGCGACATCAAGTGCCGATGCGCATTCTTGCCGCTCGTTCGGGCGGCGGTCGCTCCTTCTTCTCGTGCCTCGGGTGCCTCGGATCTTCGGGGCTGACGAAGGTCCGCTTGCCGACGCCCTCGACGAGTCCCCACCCTTCGTAGGTCTTCTTGTCGTGGTGGTGGCAGCAGTAGCCGTCCATGCCGTCAAAGGGTGTGCGGTGCGTGTGGGCCCAGTCCTCGCGGTGGTCCCACTGCGCGGCAGATGCAGAACAGCCCTCCACC
>JAFASB010000269.1 GCA_019244985.1 Acidimicrobiia bacterium
GGGTGCACCGCCGAGGGTTGCGTAGTCGGCGAGAACCCGGGGGTCCCCGGCCGACCCCGAGGTGCTGTCGAAGGGGTAGGCGTACACGACGCCCGCGATGGTGTCGCCGACCACGAGGGTCGGCTCGCCGTTGAAGTCGACCACGACCGGACCGTTGGTGTTGCCGGTGTCGTCGTCGAGCTGATGCCATCCGGCCGTCGCCGAGAACCACCACAGCGACCCCGGTCCCGGCGCGATGTTCAGGGTGCCGGTGACGAGGTTGCCGGCGCCGTCACCGCCGGCGTCGTTTGCCCGGCCGTGGAGACCGTCGGGGTAGGCGGCCAGCAGTTCGATTCGCCCCGCATCGGGATCGACGACTGTCAGGCCTTCGTCGAGGCAGACGACGATTTCGGATCCTTCAGCCAGGACGACACCCGTCGGCACGTTCGGCAGCTGCAATGTGTGGAGTGGCGGCTCTCCCCCCTCGAGCCAGTGCAGCTTCTGGGTCATGCAGTCGACGAAGTAGAGCCTGTTGCGGCGATCGTCCCACCGCAGGCTCTCGCCCCACGTCAGGTCGAAATCCCCGACACGCTCGACGTCGCCCGTCGCCACCTCTCGACCGTAGCTTGGTGCCGTGCGGGCCTACTTGGTGCGACACGGCGAGGCGAAGAGCGCAGACGCCGAGCCCGAGCGCGGCTTGACCGACACTGGCGCTGACCGAGTCCGGCGGGTAGCGAAGCGCGGCGTCGACGAGCTCGGAGTGCAGCCCGCGCGCGTCTTCCACTCGGACAAGGCTCGGGCGCGCCAGACGGCTGAGATCTGGGCGCAGCAGTTGAACGTGCCGCACGAGGAGGCCGACGGGTTGGCGCCCAACGACGATCCCACGCGCTGGGCCACCCGGATCGAAACCGACGACGAGGACGTGATGCTCGTCGGACATCTCCCCCACCTCGAGCGTCTTCTCGGCCTGCTCGTCACCGGGAGCCCGGACCAGACGCTCGTGGGGTTCGCCGTGGGAGCACTCGTCGTCGTCGAGCGCGACCACGATGGCTGGAGTGTCAGTGGTGGGCCCTACACGTAGGGGCGCATTCCCGGGCTCGTTCAACCCACTGACGGTCGGCCATCTGGCCGTCGCCGCGGCTGCGGTCGAACAGTGCCGGCTCGATGTCGTCGACCTTGTCGTGTCCCGTGTCGCGCTGGCCAAGGAAACCGTCGAACGACCTCGGCTCGAGGACCGAGTTGCCGTGCTGCGAGCGGCGGCGGACTCCAGGCCGTGGCTCGACGTTGTCGTCACCGACCATCAACTGATCGCCGACATCGCAGCCGGCTACGACGTGGTGGTGATGGGCGCCGACAAGTGGGCGCAGGTGAACGATCCCGCGTTCTACGGCGGCTCGGCGGCGGAGCGCGATGCCGCCCTCGCCCGTCTCCCTGCCGTCGCGATCGCCCCGCGGCCACCTTTCAAAGTGCCCGACGATCAAGCGGTGCTCGACGTCAGCCACGACGCCTCGTCGACCGCCGTACGAGAGGGACGGACCGAATGGATGGCGCCCGAGGCGGCGGAGTTCGACAGCTTGTCGGGGGCATGGTCGGACCCGGAGCGATACGACGCCTGGCTGAAGGGACGGTCGGGCTAGAACGGCGTTGGGCATCTGGAGGAGGAGCCAATGGAACCTGTGACGACATTGGAACGGGTGATTTCCGAGAGCCGCCGGCTCGTGGACGGGATCACGCCCGACCAGCTCGCCAATCCGACCTTGTGCACCGAGTGGACGGTGCGCGACGTGCTCAACCACATCACCGGCGGCGCTACCTACTTCGGGATGGTCGCCGAGCAGGGTTCGGTGCCGGACGAGCTCGTCGGCCAACTGCTCGGCGGTGACAAGGACCTCCTCGGCGACGACTACAAGGCGTCCTTCAACTCGGCCGCTGACAAGGCGATGGCGGGGTTCTCCGAGCCGGGCGTGCTCGAGAAGATCGTCAAGCTCCCGTTCGGCGAGATGCCCGCGGGCGTGGCCCTGAACATTGCGATCTTCGACGTGTCGACGCACAACTGCGACATCGCCCAGGCCACCGGTCAACCAATTCAGGACACCGGGGTGCTCGAAACCGCGATCGAGGTCGGCAGGAAGACCGTCCAGCCCGAGATGCGCACACCGGGCTTCTTCGACCCCGAGCAGCCGTGCGCCGACGCTGCGTCGCCCGAGCAACGCCTCCTCGCCTTCGCCGGCCGCAAGGTCTAGAAAACGCTGAAACTTGGGGGTTTTTTGACTTGAGGTCGTACGCGTGTTCGTGTAGAGTTACAGCGCTGTAGTTCTTCCCCAGGACAACGGCCGCCCGGCCTGCGGCTTCCACAACCGCGACCGTCACCGACGAACGTAGCCCTGGGTTCCGAACACGGAACCGGGGTGCAGCTCGAACACGGAGATGGTTTGACCCTGTAGTGCGGTACGGGCCGTACCCTTTTGCCCGTGGACGTGTTGACGATCGGCGAGCTGGCGCGAGAGGCAGGCGTCAACGTTGAGACCGTGCGCTACTACGAGCGGCGCGGGTTGATCGAGGAACCGCCGCGATCAGCGTCTGGCTACCGGCAGTACTCCTCCGACGACCTGTGGCGCCTGCGGTTCATCGGCCGCGCAAAGCAGCTCGGATTCACCCTCCGGGAGATCACTGAGATCTTCGGCAGCGACGACCAGCGGTCGCCGGTCAATATCGTGGAGGCGGCCCGAGCGAAGCTTGCGTCCGTCGAGGCCCGCCAGCAGGACCTGGTCGCCGTACACGGGCGCCTCGAGCGCCTCGTCGACCTGTGCGAGAGCGGCGACCCGGGCGCCTGTGCGGCGCTCGACGTCGTCAGCTGACCAGATCGCCGAGCTCTTCCAGCATGTGTCGCTTCCC
>JAFASB010000380.1 GCA_019244985.1 Acidimicrobiia bacterium
TCCGTAAGAGCTTTCTTGGCCACGGCCTCCATGGCCGACACGGGCGGGCCCCGCCCATCGCTCGAGGCCAGCACACCGTCGCGGCCGACAACGGCCAAGTGCAGCTGCGGCTCCGTGACGCGGCGGATGTTCAGGTAGTACTTGTCGAGGAGCACGGACGCCACCGCGACCCCCACCACACCATGCCCCGGCGTCTTGACGGGCGCCACGCCCACGGCAAACGCTTGCCGCCCGAGCAGTTGGGGCGCGCTCCTCGCCTCACCGGTCTGCAGCGCCTCGCGAACGGGCGCCGACCCCGACAGCTGCGTCAGGCTCGGCGCGTCGAGCACGCGGTCCGTCGCAACTACGAAGCCCTTGTCGGTGAGATACGCGAGCGGACCCGTCGAGAACAGGCTTCCCGACAACTGCTGCAGGTCGGCGCGTATCTGCTCGTTCGGCGTCGGACTTTGCGACAGTGCATTCACGAGGTCGGCGTGGGCGTTCTGCTCCGCCTGCGCCAGGATGTTGGCGCTTCGAATTGCGAGGGTGGTTGCGGCGTCGACCTGATCGATCTCGATCCGATCTCGACCCTGCACCTGGCGCAGCGCCTCGTCGCGGACGTTGTTCGCGATCACCGCCGAGAGAGCAACGGACACAGCGAGGACGACGAGGAGCAGCGTGGCCGCCGCGCTCGTCACCACCCGGGCGGGGATCGACCGCCGGCTCGACGTGAACAGCACGACGGCGACGCAGATGGTGCCGCCCACCCGGATCCAACTGGCGGACGTGTCTGATCCCGCGAGCCCAACCGCCTCGGCGATCGCCATCAACAGGAGGCCGCCGAGCAAGACACTGCGGAATGCCGGCTCGGTGTCCCAGCGCAGGGTGCTGAGAGCAACCAGCACGACGCCGGCCAACCGGATAGCGGCTACCCACGAGTCGGCACTCGAGCCCACGACCAGCGAGCCGTGCAGGAAGGCGGCGACACCGATGAGCACGAAGCCGACCGGGAGCGTGATGCGCGCGCGCGAGCTCGCGCCGATGAGGGCGGGCCGGAGGGCGACCAGGGCAGCACCGGCGATAGCGACCAGGAACGTCGCGAACTCGACCGCGAAGCGGACCTGTACGGCAGAGCTGGACACCTAGTAGTTATCCCGTTCGCAGAACGTCGGACTGGTCAATCCGGTACCTCGGCCCCGGCACCCTCGGTACAAACGAATCGTACCCCCCTGCGTTGCTCGTCCCGCCCTGACCGTAGGTCGCCTCCGGCGGGTCGCGCTATGTGCTGTTTCAGGCTTTCGGTGCAGAAGGTGCGAACGACAGCGCGTTGCTGCCCTTCAGCGAGCCGAGGATGCGCAGGGCGTCATCGAAGTTGTCCACGGCGTAGACCTTCAGGTGGTTCCCGGCGTGCGCCTTGGCGTCCTTGTAGTTGGCGCGCGGCACGATGAAGATCGACGCGCCGGAGCGACGCACGGTGACCGCCTTCTGGGCGACGCCTCCGATCTCACCGATGCTGCCGTCGAGATACAGCTGGCCCGTGACCGCGACCTTGCCGCCACCGGTCAGTTCGCCGGGCGTCAGCTGATCGAGCAGCTCGAGCCCAAAGGCGGCACCGGCCGACGGCCCCACGACGCTTCCCGAATCGATGTTGACCTCGAAGGGAAGCTTGAACTGGAGCCCCGAGGTCTCGAGGGTGACGCCAAGGAACGCCTGGCCGCTCTGGGACGCGAGCGTCGCCTCCACGGGCTGTGGCGCGGCGTTGCCGCGCACGATCGACATCGTCACCCGATCGCCCGGCTTGTGGGCATGGATGGCGTCGACGGCCTGCGTCTCGATGTGCACCGGCTTGCCGTCGACGGCGACGATGACGTCGCCCGGCTTGAGCAGCGCAGCCGCCGGAGTGCCCGGCCTGACCTCGCGGATCACGGCGCCGTTGCCCTGGACGACGTTGTAGCCGAGGTGCTGGAAGGCCACCGCTTCGGCGACTTTCTTGGAGTCGGCCATGGCGTCGACGTTCTGCTGCTCGTACACCTTGGGTGGCGTGTTGCCGCGCACCTTCTTCTCCGAGATGACGTCGATGTCGGGGCTCAACCAACCGAAGACGACCTCGTAGGGAGTGACGCGCTCCCGGACCGAGACCGTTGTCTCCATGATCTGGCCCTTCGGCGGATACGCCGGCCCGCCACGCACGAGGACGAGGTCGTTGACCCCCCGGCTGTTGCCCGGGGCGATCGTGTCGTACGGCAAACGGATGAACAACCCGGAGATGGCGGCGATCGCAAGCAGAATCACCGGTACGAGCCACCAGCGGCGGCGCTGGGGCGGGTGCGGGCGCGTCGAATCGCCAGTGCCCCCGCCGGCTCCGTCGTCGGCGCCGGCCAGTACGATCTCGTCGGTCGTGTCCGGGTTGATGGTCAGCCTCGCTGTGGTTGTGGTGGCGATCCTCGCCGTGCTGGTCCTGGTGTTCTCGGACCAGCCTGCCACGCAACGGGCGCAACGCCGCCGCGCCGGCCTCGGGCGGGTCGCGCTCGGTCGCGACGCGTTCTCGTCAGAGGCTCAGGCGCCACTGGTCCTCCGCGGGCCGCCGCCCGCCCACGTCCTCCAACACCAACTGGCGCTGCCCTCGGCGCGGCCGCGCACGCCACCTCCCGCGGGCACCGGCACCGCGCCCGTGCCGGTGCCACGGTCGACCGTCGCTGATCGCGCGTACGAGGTACGGCTGGCGAGCGAGGAAGGCGTCACGCTGTTCACACGAGTGCGCTCGAGCGTCGCCCTTCTCGTGCTGCTGGCCGCCGTCGGGGCGACGGTCGCCATCGCCATCGGCGTGGTGATGTACCTGGCCAGCCTCGCCCTTCGACACACGCTGCGCTAACGGCGCGCGGGCGGCGTTAGTTCCGGCCGAAGCGGCGCGCCTTACCCGCCGCGACCTCGACCGGCATCGGGTCAAGGGGAATGTCGGCAGCCGACGGGTCGGGGAGAGCGTTGGCTACGACGGGGGCACCGGAGCGGCCACCATGGAAGCCGCGGGGGTGTCTGCTTCCTCGGCGACGACCTCGACCTTGTAGTAGGCCCGAACCTCGATCGGCACCTCTTCCATGCGGAAGATGCGGGCGTCGGTCACCTTCTCCTGATTCCGCAGCATCTCCACGAACCGGACAGCGTCGTCGACGCCGTCGGCCTGGTGATAGCCCGGCTTCCCGTCTGGCCTGCGGAAGATGACCATGTGTGCCATCGCGAGTCCATCGGCGCCCTTCGGGCCGCGCTTGAATCGGTGGGCGATGGAGTCCGACCACCGCCGGCGTGCTGCGATCGCGGGGCACGAGGGCGACGAATCGGGCGCTCGTGCGCTCCTCGCCGACGCCGACCCCGGCGTTCGCGCCGCGGCCCTGGGCGCACTGGGGCGCATGGGCGCCTTGGTCCCGGCCGACCTCGAGCGGGCGGTTCGTGATGGCGACGCGCGCGTGCGGCGGCGAGCGTGCGAAGAGGCGATCGCCTTTGCCGAGGTGGACCTCACGGTCGCGCTCGGCGACGGCGACGTGTCGGTTGTAGAGGCGGCCGCGTGGGCGCTCGGCGAACGCGGTGCCGATGCGGCCGACGCCGTCGGGCTCCTCGCCGCGCTGGCGCGGGATCACAACGATCCGTTGTGCCGCGAGGCGGCCGTCGCCGCGCTCGGCGCCATCGGCGACGCGCGGGGCCTTGCCACGGTGCTCGCGGCAGCCGCCAACGACCGCCCCGCGGTGCGCCGCCGCGCCGTCGTCGCCCTCGCTGCCTTCGACGGGCCCGAGGTCGAAGAGGCGCTGAGACGAGCTCTGCAGGATCGAGACTGGCAAGTCCGCCAAGCGGCGGAAGACCTGCTCAGCGACTGATTACCTATCGGCCCCCATGAAGAGGACCTTCAGGGAGTCGAAGGCCTCAAGGCACTTGCCGGCGCCCAGGACGACGCACTCGAGGGGGGCGTCGACGAGGTGGACCGGGATCGATGTCTCATCGGCGATGCGCTTGTCGAAGCCGCGCAGCATGCCGCCGCCGCCGACGAGGTGGATGCCCTCGATGATCAGGTCCTGAGCCAGCTCGGGCGGCGCGGCACCCAGGCACTGCACGACGGAGTCGACGATGGCGCGTACCTGCTCGTCAATCGCCTCGCGCACCTCTTCGGGCGACAGGATCACGGTCTTCGGCAGCCCGCTCATGAGATCGCGACCACGAACCTCGGCCTTGACCTCGTTGTCGGTGGGGAACGCCGAACCGATGGCGAGCTTGATCTCCTCGGCGGTGCGCTCACCGATGGCGATGCCGTACTCACGCCGGACGTACGCCTGGATGGCGTTGTCGATGTCGAAGGACCCGACACGGATCGCCTGCAGTGCAACGATGCCGCCCAGGGAGATGACGGCCGTCTCGGTCGTGCCGCCGCCGATGTCGACGACCATGTTCCCGCGCGGCTCGTGGATCGGAAGCCCGGCGCCGATGGCGGCTGCCATCGGCTGCTCGATGAGCTGGGTCTCGGTGGCTCCCGCTTGCCGCGCCGCCTCCTTGACGGCCCGGCGTTCGACCTCGGTGATCGCCGACGGCACGCAGATCAGCACGCGCGGACGCTGGAACCGCGACAGGCCGGCACGCTGCAGCAGCAGCCGGATCATCCGCTGGGTGATCTCGAAGTCGGTGATCGCGCCCTGGCGCAGCGGACGCACGGCCACGATGTAGCCCGGCGTGCGCCCGATCATGTGCCACGCCTCCTGACCCATGGCGAGCACGTCGTGCGTGTGGCTGTTCAGGGCGATGACCGTCGGCTCATTGAGCACGATCCCCCGACCCTTGGCATACACGAGCGTGTTGGCCGTGCCCAGGTCGATGGCGAGGTCCCTAGCCAGGCCGCCGCTCCTTGCGAAGCGCCGCTCGCTGCGACCGGCGCCGGTGGCCTCGACGGTTCCAATCCGGATCGGGCGCCAGCGCGTCGAGCTCACGCGCGAACTGCTGCATGTGCGCCTCCATCGAGCGGGGCTTGCGGTGGCGCATCCAGAGCACGAGAGAACCGAGCAGCGACAGCACCACCGCGATCCCGAGATAGACGAGATTCGTCACTGCTGAACAGCCTCGGTGACGTCCTGCACCGGGTGGCTGCAGAGGGCCCAGTCGCTGCCGTCCTCCCACGTCTCGCGCTTCCAGATCGGCACTGTTTCCTTCAGCGTGTCGATGCAGAACCGCGCCGCCTCGAACGCGTCCGCCCGGTGCGGCGCGGACGCGGCGACGAGCACCGACGTCTCCCCGACGGCGAGAGATCCGACGCGGTGAAGTAGCGCGAGCCGTCCGAGCGACGGCCATCGGCGCCGAGCCTCGGCGGAGATGGCCGACAGGCGCGGTACGACCTCCTCGTCGTAGGCCTCGTATTCGAGCTCGGAGACATTGGGTCGTCCCTCGGCGTGGTCTCGCACAGTGCCGGTGAACAGCACGACCGCGCCACAGTCAGGACGCTCGGCCCACGCCACGGCCCGCCCCACGGGGATGGACTCCTCGGTCAGGCCGACCCAGTCGTCGTCGATACGCGGAGGGACGAGCCGCACAGCCCAATGCTAGGGGGTAGGGCCGCGGTCAAGACGAGGAGACCCGTCGTTAAGCTCGTATTTCATGGAGTTCGATGACGGGCTCGATGACGACCCGTCGTCGTACCGAACCCCGCCGCTCCCCGACGATCGTCTGTGGCGACATCCCTCGGAGATGCGGCCGAGGCGCAGCGCCGGCGAGCGCACGTGGCTGGTGGCGTCGATCTCCGGCCTCGTCGGGGCATTGCTCGCGTCGGGTGTCGTCGTGGCCGCGGGAGGCCTCGGAAGCCGGGTCACCGAGCGCGTCGTCGAGCGCGAGGAGGTGCCGGTGCGGACGGTGTCGTCGACACCGGCCACCGAGTCCGTCGTCGACATCGCCCAACGCGTCCGCCCGGCGATCACCCAGATCCGCGTCGAGGGCAAGCAGGGCGACTCCAGCGGGTCGGGCGTTCTATTCCAGAGCGACGGGCATCTGCTCACCAACTTCCACGTCATCGACGGCGCCGATGCCGTCAAGGTCGTGATCGACAGCGGTCGTGAGCTGACGGCCAAGGTCGTCGGCTCCGACCCCGAGAACGACGTCGCCGTGCTCAAGGTCGACGGCGGGCCGTTCCCGGTCGCCGCGCTGGGCACCGCTGCCGACCTCCACGTCGGCCAGCCGGCCATCGCCATCGGGTCGCCGCTCGGCCTTGCAGGCGGGCCGTCGGTCACCGTCGGCGTCGTCAGCGCCCTCCATCGCCGCCTCGACACGCAGAACGGACCGCCGCTGCTGGACATGATCCAGACCGACGCACCCATCTCCCCCGGGTCCTCGGG
>JAFASB010000555.1 GCA_019244985.1 Acidimicrobiia bacterium
GTGCAGCGCTGCGCATTGCCGGCATTGCCGGCACCGTTGGGGAACATCCTCGACCTCTCGGTCGCCTGCTCGCTGGCCAAGGCCGACATCACCAAGGGCCTGCCGAATGCGCTGAGCACTGCGGGCGTGTCGACGGTGAACGTCAACGCTCAGAGCCTGCTGAATGGGGTCCTCGGCAACACGCCGCTGGGCTCGCTGCAGCTCGGCAGCACCGTCAACCAGGTGACGAACGCGCTGCAGCCGGTCCTGAGCGCGATCAGCAACGTCACCAAGCAGACGCCGGTGCAGCTCGATCCGAGCACGACGATCACCGACCTGCTGAACTCGCTGACGACGCAGCAGACGCTGTCCCTGAGCCTCGGCAACTCGACGTCGACGCTGGGCACGATCACCAACACGCTCACGTCGGCCAGTCAGGCCCTCGGCGGTGAGCTGAAGGTCCTGCCGATCGCCGCTCTCAACAACACGCCTCTGGCGGACATCAAGGTCGGTTCCTCGAGCACGACGGCGAGCTATGACCGGACGAAGGGCGCGGGCACTGCATCCTTCAACCCGGCGCTGGTCAGCGTGGACCTCGCGCCGGTCCTCGGCCTGCCGACGGCGCTGACCCACCTGTCGGTCGCCCCGGGTCAGACGATCACGATCCTCCAGGGGACACCGCTCGAGTCGACGATCACCGTCGCCGACGGCAAGACCACGAGCGATGGCAAGTCGGCGACCGCTGTGGCCGACGGCGTCAGCATCCAGCTCTTCAAGGGCCTGTCGGGGCTACTGCCGACCGGTGGTGCCGGGACGCTCAGCACGGCCGCTGCGACGCCTGCCGCCGCCGTGGTCGTCGAGCTCGCCCACTCCGAGTCGGCTGTCACCGGCACGCCGGCGGTCGCCGCTCCGACGCCGGCCAACCCGGCGGCGCCGGACGCCCCGCAGGTCAAGGCCCTCGCCTTCACCGGTAGCTCGCCGTGGCTGCCCGTGGGCGGCGTCGTCCTGCTTGCCGGCTTCTGGGGCACCCGCCGCTTCCGGCGGCGCATCACCGCCTGACGCAGTACCTCTTGGATGCACACCGGCGGCCTTCGGGCCGCCGGTGTCGCGCCCGGGGTGTAGGACATTGCGGGTGGGTGCATCGTCGCTGTACGAGGATCCCGCTCTGTACGAGCTGGCGTTCTCGTACCGCGACGTCCCCGCCGAGGTCGACGTGCTCGAGGCGTGGTACCAGCGGCGCCACGGCGGAAAGGGCGCTCGTCGCATCCTGGAGCTCGCCGCCGGGCCCGCAGCTCACGCCGTCGAGTTCGCACGGCGGGGTGCGAAGGTCACCGCCCTGGACTCCTCAGCGGCGATGTGCGCGTACGCCAGCCGCCGAGCCTCAGACCAAGGCGTGGCCCTCGAGGTGGTGCAGGCGGACATGGTCGGCTTCCGACTCCCGCGGCGCCGATTCGACCTCCTCGTCGCGATGCTCGACTCCGCCGGCCACGTCCTCGACCTCGACACGATGGTCGAGCACCTGCGCTCGGTCGTCGCCCACCTGTCGCCCGGCGGGCTCTACGTGATGGAGCTCTCGCATCCCGCCGACTTCATGGGCGGCGCGTCCAAGACGCAGGACCGGTGGCGACTGACCCGGCACGGCTCGCGCGTCGAGGTGAACTTCACCTCCCCGCCGGGCGGCTTCGATCCGGTGACCCAGGTCGCGACCTGCCGGATCTCCGTCCGGGTGACCGAGCGGGATCGCACCCGCGTGCTGCGCGACCGTATCGTCCTGCGCCGGTGGACGGCGACCGAGCTCGACGCCGCGGCTCGGCTCGCCGGTCCGATCCGCGTCGTCGAGCGTCACGGCTCCTTCGGCGTCGAGGCTCCCTTCGGCGCGGGCGACCCCTACGAGTGGCGGATGATCTCGATCTTGGAGCGAACTACCGACGCCTGAGGAGCGTCCAGGCCACGGCGATCAGCAGCCACACGCCCGAGCCGATGAGGACCCAGGGCGCCGCCGCGCTCGCCGACCGCCCATTCGCCACCGTCGCGCCGAAGGCGCCGCCGAGGAACGCAAGGGTGGTGACGGCCGCGATCCAGCCGGTGCGGGCGATGGAAGCGACGAGGGCGCCGGTCCAGGCCGCGGCGCCGTGATGGTGGACGGCCTGGCCTGCGGGGAGCAGGTCGTCGCCCACGCGTCGTTCGGCGACAGCAGGGCCGGGCGCGAGGGGTCCGCGTACGTCGGCGTCGCGAGTCGCGGTCCAGGCCTGCATGGACAGAACTGTACGCCGTACGACCCTGCCGAGGGTGAGGTCGTAACCCGTGGGTAGGGTGCATGCATGGCGGATCCCGCCACCTTCGAGGCCCAAGCGATGGAGTTCATGCCGTCGCTGTACACGGCCGCGCTGCGGATGACCCGGAACCCCGCAGACGCCGAGGACCTCGTCCAGGAGACCTACCTCAAGGCGTACCGGGGCTTCG
>JAFASB010000107.1 GCA_019244985.1 Acidimicrobiia bacterium
GTCCACCTCCGACGGGCGGATCGGACCGTTGTCGCCGAGGTGGACGACCACGGCGCGGCCCAGGACGCCGCGGTCGTGGTAGCTCTTCGCCACCTGGATGCCCTCGTCGAACTGGCGACCGATGTGGGCGTCGATGAAGCCACCGGCACCAAGCCGGGCCTGCAGCGCCGGGGCGGCGCCGACCATCACCGAGTCGCCGATGGCGAGCACGTCGATCGGCGGTGGCTGAGGCGGCGCGGCCGGCGCGGCCGGCGCGGCCGCGGCGGCGACGGTCGTCGGCGTCGGAGGCACGGTCACCGCCGCGGCGGCCGGGTCAGCCTGATGGGCGAGTACCTGCTGGCCGACCCGCAGGCTGTGGGCGATGGGATCGGTCGACGGGATGCGTGCCAGCAAGACGGCACCGGCGGCGAAGGCGCCGAGGATGGCGACGGCACGCAGGCGTCGCGTCCGCAGTGAGGGCTGCGGCCGCGCCCGCGAGGCGTGCATGAAGCGCTTCTCGACGACGCCGTAGGACAACGCCCCCAGGATCACGGCGCTGGTGATCGTCACCACACCCGCGGCGAGCCGCGACGACCAGTGCAGGGTCAGGACCACGAGCGGCCAGTGCCACAGGTAGATGCCGTAGGACCGTCGCCCCAGCCAGCGCGGCACCCAGTGGGCGAGGGACGTCGACAGCCAGCCCGGGCGCAGGGCGACGGCAATGATCGTGCCAGTGGCCAGCTGGGTGAGAAGAAAGCCCGCCGGATACAGCAGCCGAGCCGTTTCGTTGGCGAAACCCATGAGCGCCACGAACGCCACGACGGCGACCGGCCCAACGATCTGTGACGTCATCGTGCGGAACCTCGGCTCGATGGCATCGCCGTTGCGCGACAGCAGCACGGCGACGAGACATCCAGCGAGCAGGGCGCCGACACGGGTATCGGTGCCGAAGTACGCCCGCGACGGATCGGGGCTCTGATACAGCAGGGCCATGAGCGTCGCCGAACCGGCGATGCCGCCGAGCAGGGCGCCGACCGCGACCTTGATCCGCCGGCGTGCGAGCCAGCCGACCAGGAACGGGCACAGCACGTAGAACTGCAGCTCGATGGAGATCGACCACAGGTGGCGGACGTATGACGGGTTTCCGATGTGGGCGAAGTACGACGTGCCGTCCGCGATCAACCGCCAGTTGGTGACGCCTCCCAGCGACGACAGAACGTCGAACGGCAGGCGATGGGCGTTGGCAGCGTCGAGGACCGGGACGAAGACGACGAGGGCGGCGAGCAGGGCGACGAGCGCCGGGTAGATCCGGCGCACGCGGCGCCCGCCATACGAGAGCCGGTCGATACGTCCGGTGCGGCGGCGCTCGTCGAGCAGCAGCGCGGTGAGCAGGTACCCGGAGAGGACGAAGAACGCCTCGACGCCGAGGAAGCCGCCCCGAACGGTTCCGGGCGCGGCGTGGTACAGCAGCACGGCGACGAGAGCCACGCCGCGCAGCCCGTCGATGGGCCCGACCCTGCTCCGCTCTCTCGCCGGCCGGTCTGCCGCCACTGCAGTCGGCCGCCGAATGTCCTCCAAGAGAATGGCTAATGCTACGGGCTCTGCAGTGCGAGTTCGACCGCCCCGTCGGCGGTGAGGGACTGCCCGGCGGCCCACGCCTGGTCGAAGGCGGCGTCACCGAGGGCGACGCGCACCACGCGACGAAGATCGTCGACGTAGGCGTGCATCACCGGCGGCACCGGCGTCGCGGCTGCGACGCGGAGGACGTCGGCGGCGCCGAGCAGCACTGCGGCCCGGGTCCCGTCGCCGTCGTCGAGTGCGACGGCCGCCAGGTCCTCGAGGCAGTCGCTGAGCCGCGGGCGACGGGCCAGCTTGGGGCACAGAGCGATCGCCTCGCGAAGACGCTCGCGCGCCTCGTCGAGATTGCCCTCACTGCGGGCCAGGGCGCCGAGGCTGTGCACCGGCCACCACAGCACCGTCCGCCAGCCCGAGGCCCGGGCCAGCGCCAGGCTCTCCTCGAGCAGCGCCCGCGCCTCGGGCAGGTTGCCCTCCAGGCGCGCAACCTCGCCGAGGCTGTGCAGCGTCGCAGACCGTTGTCCCTCGTCGCCGACGCGCGCCGCCACCTCCAGGGCCTCCTCGAGCATCGTCCTCGCTCGCCCGAGGTCGCCCTGCATGGCGGCGGCCCAGCCGGTGAGGTTGAGGATGCGCGCCACAGCGGCGTCGTCGCCGAGCGAACGCCACGCGGCGAGGGCCGCGGTGAGGTACGTGCGCGCCATCTCGTAGTCGTGGCGGGCATGGGCCATGTCGCCGAGCGTCGTGTAGGCGCGGGCCTCGGCGTCGCGCGCGGCCAGCGCCTTCCAAATGCTGAGGGCCTCGCTGAACATGGCCGCAGCGGTGTCGCTGTCGCCTTCGGCGCGCGCCACGCCGGCGAGCAACGTGAGGTGTTCGGCGATGCCCTGGCGGTTGCCGAGCTCCTTGTCGATCCGCAGGCCTTCTTCGGCGAGCGTGCGGGCGCCCGCCAGGTCGCCGTCCTCGAACACGACCAGAGCGAGGGCCTGGGTGATGGTGGCGCTCACCCGCTTGTCGCCGAGGCGGCGGGCCAGCGGCAGCGCTTCCTCGTAGAGCGTCCGAGCCGTCTGGAAGTCGCGCTGCAGAGCGGCGAGCAGACCGAGGTTACGCAGGGACACGGCGACGCCGCGCTCGTCGTTGATCGCCCGCCGCATCTCGAGGGCGTCGCGGAGCAGCGCCCTCGACGAGTCGTACTCGAAGCGGGCCATCGCGAGGGTGCCGAGGAAGTTCAGGGCATGGGCCGCGCCGGCCGTGCTCCCGAGCTGCTGCCAGAGGGCGAGGCTCTGCTCGAGGAACGGCTGGGCGGCATCGAGGTCGCCCTGCTCGATCGACAGTCCCCCGGCCGCGGCCAGCGCTTTGGCCCGGACGTTGGCGGGTGCGTCGTCGCTGTCGGACTCGAGGCCCTTGGCGATCCACGTGCGTCCCTCGCGCCACGGACCGCGCACAAGCCAGAACCGCCACAGGTTGCCCGCCATCTCCAGCAGCAGGCCGCTGCCGGCGCCCCCCGACCCGGCCCAGTCGAGCGCGGCGCGCACGTTGTCGTAGTCGAGGGCTAGGCGCGCCAGCCACGCGGCCTGGTCGGGGCCGATGAGCTCGCCCTCGCACCGGCGGACCAGCGACGCGAAGAACTCGAGGTGCCGGCGCCGGCACTCGACGACCTCGCCGGCGTCGACGAGCTTCTCCTGCGCGTACTGGCGGACGCTGCCGAGCAGCCGGTAGCGGGCCGCGCCGTCCTGCTCCTCGACGACGACCAGGTTGCGCGCCACCAGGTGGTCGAGCAGGTCGAGCACGTCGAGGGCGTCAAGGCCGTCGCCCGCGGCGACCGCCTCGGCGGCCTCGAGGGTCCACCCGCCGCTGAACACCGCGAGCCGGCGCAGCAGGGTGCGCTCGTCTTTGCTCAGCAGCTCATGGCTCCAGCCGACGGCGGCGCGCAGGGTCTGCTGGCGGGGCACGGCCGTGCGGTCGCCGCCCGTCAGCAGCCGGAACTGGTCGCCCAGCCGGTCGAGGATCTGGGCGGGCGTCAGGACGTTCACGCGCGCCGCGGCCAGCTCGATGGCGAGCGGGATGCCGTCGAGACGGCGGCAGATGTCCGCGACCGTGTCGCGGTTGTCGTCGGTGAGGGCGAAGGCCCGGTTGCGGAGACGGGCGCGGTCGGCGAACAGCTCGACGCCCTCGGCCGGCGCCATCGGCGGCACGCGCAGCACGACCTCCCCCGGCACACTGAGGGCCTCCTGGCTGGTGGCGAGCACCTGCACGCCGCGGCACGCCTGCAGCAGTAGGTCGGTGAGCTCGGCCATGCCAGTGAGAACGTGCTCACAGTTGTCGAGCACGAGCAGCAGCCTCTTGGGGGCGAGCGCTTCGGCCAGGGTCGACTCGAGGTGGCGGCCGGACTCCTCGCGCACACCCAACGTCGTCGTCAACACGTGCGGCAGCTGGGTCTCGTCGGCCACGCTCGCCAGCTCGACCAGCCAGGCGCCGTCGGGAAAGCGGTCGACCACCTCGGCCGCCACCTGCAGGGCGAGCCGGGTCTTGCCCGAGCCGCCGCTGCCGGAGAACGTCACCAGTCGGCTGCCGCCCGCCAGCTGGCCGGCGGCGTCGCGCAGCTCGCTTTCGCGGCCGACGAACCTCGTGACCTGCTTCGGCAGGTTGCCGGGCACGGCGTCGAGGCGCAGGCGCGGGAACTCGCGCTCGAGGCCCGGGTGGACGAGCTGCGTCAGGGCCACGGGCTCGTCGAGGTCCTTGAGCCGGTGCCGGCCGAGGTCGACGAACGAGATCTCGTCGGTGCCGAGCTCCGGTTCGGCGATCGCACGCGTGATCTCGGAGACGAGGACCTGTCCGCCGTGGGCTGCCGAGCAGATGCGAGCGGCGGCGTGCACGGCGACGCCGACGTAGTCGCCGTCGACGACATCGGCCTCGCCGGTGTGCAGGCCCATACGCACGCGGACCTCGCACTCGTCGGGCCAGTCGTAGCCGGTGAGCGCGACCTGGGCGGCGGCCGCGCCGGCGACGGCCGCCGACGTCTGGTCGAACACCACGAACAAGGCGTCGCC
>JAFASB010000163.1 GCA_019244985.1 Acidimicrobiia bacterium
CCCGAGGAACGTAAGGGCGTCGAGTACGACCTGGTGAAGCGGTATCACCGCGCCCTCGTCGACAACGGCGTCAGCGGCTACTCATTCGAGGACTGCTGGGAGGACTACCGGCTGGCCACGCTGTTCGTGTGCTGCTACCCGCTGAACGCCGGCGCGGTGAACCTGGTGAACGACCGGGCCGTCGAGCTGTTCTCCACCATGCTCGACCGCTCGGTGTCGGCGATCCTCGACCTCGACGCCCTCGACCTGCTGCCTGCGTAGGCGGACGGCTACGGGTTCGCGGACGGCGGGCCGGTGAGCGACAGGCCGCCGTTGGCGGCGATCCCGATCTGGTCCTGGTAGCACTGGGAGAGGTCGGTGGCGGCCACGTGGGGGGGCTTCGCCATGCCTGTCGACGACGGCGGCGTCGGCGTGCCCCACACGCTCTGGTCGGCGACCGTGAACTGGCTGTGCAGGGGGAGGTTGCGCGAGGAGTCGCCCACCTCGACGGTGTAGGCGCCGGCCGACTCCTTCCATCGACGAAGGCCGGGGTCCCAGAACGAGAGCGAGCGGCGGTCGACCGGCAGGGTGACGGTCTTGGTCTGATGCGGGTCGAGCTCGACGCGCTGGAAGCCGGCGAGCTGGCGGGGCGGTTCGCCGGAGCCCGCGGGCTGGGTGACGTAGAGCTGCACGACATCCGCGCCGGGACGGTCGCCTGTGTTGGTCACGTCGACGCTGACCTGGGTTGGGCTCACGTGCAGGTTGCCGAACGAGAACGACGTGTACGAGAGGCCGAACCCGAACGGAAAGGCGGGGTCGACATGGTTGTCGTCGTACCAGCGGTAGCCGACGTCGAGGCCCTCGGAGTACTGCACTTGGCCCGCGATGCCCGGCCAGCGGTCGGGGCGGCTGGTCGGCATCAGCGCTTGCGAGCTCGGAAACGTCACCGGCAGCTTGCCCGCCGGGTTCACGTCGCCGAAGAGCACGGCGGCGATGGCGTTGCCGTCCTCCTGGCCTGGGTACCAGGCCTCGACGACCCCCTTCACCTGGCCGAGCCACGGCATCAGGACGGCGCTGCCTGTGTTCAGCACGACGATGGTGTTGGGGTTGGCGGCCGCAACGGCGGCGATCAGCGCGTTCTGGTCGGCGGGCAGATCCAGCGTCGGTAGGTCTCGGTCCTCGGTCGTGGGGAGGTTGGCGAAGACGATGGCGACGTCGGCGTCGCGAGCGGCGGGGACCGCGGCCGCCGGGTTGGCGCCGGACTCGTAGACGACGGTCCTTCCGCCGGCCCGCGCCGCGATGCCCTCCTCAGGCGTCACCACGCCGGGCGCGACGACCGCCGCGCTCCCGCCACCCGCGGTCTGCGCTTGGGAGCCCGCGTCGGCGCCGATGACAGCGATGGACGTGAGGCGCTTGGCGTCGAGGGGCAGCATCCGGTCGGCGTTCTTCAGCAGGACCGTGCCCTCTTCAGCGGCGGTGCGGGCGAACGCCGCGTGCTCCGGCGATGTCACCACCGCCTTCGGCGTGCCCGTCTGCTGCTTGGTGAACAGTCCGAAGACGAACAGCTCCCGCAGGATCCGTCGCACCATCTCGTCGAGGACGCCCATCGTCACCGTGCCGTCGGCGATTTCGGTGGTGAGCCGGTCGCCGAGCAGACACGAGTCGGGCATTTGCATGTCGAGGCCCGCGTCGACGGCGGCCGCGCTGTGCTGGATGGCGAACCAGTCGGACGTGACGAAGCCGGGGAACCCCATCTCGCCTTTGAGCACCTGGTCCATGAGGTAGGGGTTCTCGCAGTCGCGCACGCCGTTGAGCTCGTTGTAGGCGCACATCACCGAGCCGACGTGGGCCTCGTTCACCGCCGCGTCGAAGGCGCGCAGGTACATCTCGTGCAGTGTGCGGGGGTCGACGACGACGTTGTTCAGCGCCGTGTCGCGGAGCGTCTCCTCGTTGTAGGCGGCCAGGTGCTTCACCTGGGCCATCGGGCCCTGGGCCTGGATGCCCTCGATGTCGGCCACGCCCATCGCCGCGCTCAGGTAGGGGTCCTCGCTGAAGGCCTCGAACGCCCGCCCCCAGCGCGGGTCGCGCACGAGGTTGACAGTGGGGGCGAGCACCACGTTGGCGCCCTTGGCCCACTGCTCGGCGCCGAGGACCCCGCCGTACTGCTTCATCAGGTCGGTGTCCCAGCTGGCGGCGGCTGCGACCGGTGCCGGCAACTGGGTCACGCCCTCCATCCCGTCCCCCACGCCGGCGGGGCCGTCCTCGAGTTTGATGGCCGGGATGCACAGCCGTGGCACCGCCGGCACCACGCCGACGTACGGCGGCGCCCCCGGCTGCAGGCCGATCGACTGCGCGGGCTGGGTGACGCCGTGCACCATCCCGATCTTCTCGGCGATGGTCATAGCCGCCATGACCATGGCGACCTTGTCGTTGGCCGACGCCGTCGACGTCAGCCACGGGCAGTTGGCTGTTGTCTGTGTGGGGCCGGCGGCCTTCGCCACCGTGACCGTGGCGACGGCGGACACGGCGAGGAAGAGGCCCAGCAGTCGACGTCGCACGGCCTGGGGGCATTCGACGCGGAAGGCCGTTTCCCCTCGTTACAGCAGGGTGACCTCGTCGCCGACGGCGATCTCGCCAGGCGCCGCGGCGTCGGCGTAGACGCCCACGCACGGGAACGGCGTCCCCGTTCCCATGAGGTCGACCTTGTTCTGCTTGCCGACCTCACGCAGGACGTTGCGGTCGGCGGGCAGGTCGCCCTGTTCGAGCGTCGTCATCACACAGCGGGGAACGGGGATGCTGACGGTGAGCGTCACGTCCCCGACCTGGAGCGTGCGCCCCTGCCACGCCGCTTCGACGAAGCCGACGTCGGGTGCGTCGATGACGACGTTGGGCCGGAACCGGCGCGGGTCGAAGCCGGTGTCGGGCGCATTCGCGGCCAGCTGCTTGGTCGACGCCGTGCTCACCAGGTGCAGGGCGCCGAAGTCGAAGAAGTTCCCGTTGTTGGCCATGAAGGCGCCGCCGTCGATGAACTCCTCGCCGTCGACCTCGGCGCTCTCCATCCCAAAGTACGGGCGGGCGCCGTCCTTGAGCTCGCCCACCCACGCCTCGTCGAAGCCGGTACCGGGCGGTGTCGACGTGACCGACACGGCCCGACCGAAGAAGTCGCTGAGCTGTTTCGGCAGTTCCGGATCGTCGATGCCGAACGCGTCGCCGTCGGGGAACGACACGCGCACGGTGTCGCCGTCGGTCGTCGCCGTCAGCTCGAACATGCGGCCCCACCGCTTGGGTCGCTTGACGCTGATGACCTTGCCGGTCGCGTCGTCGATGAGCGCGTACTGCCGGTCGCCCACGACGCCCTTCTCCGTGATCGGCGCCCGCTCCAGCTGCTCGCCCAACATCGACTTCACCGGATAGCGCCGGAGATCACTAACAACCCCAACCCTCGTCATGTCCTCATTCTTGCTCGTCCCCTAAGACGGTCGCGCGCTCGACGGAAGAACCTCTCCAAGTCGCGATTCCGCGGGCGCGAACAGGTGCAACCGGAGCAATCTCGAGGACTTGGAGAGGTTTGGGGTCAGGGTCAATCTCTCATGCCGTCTGGATGCCCGCCGCGTCCGGCGGACCGGTATCGTCGACAAGCTGCGGAGGCAGAGGAGGGTGGAACGTGCCGTACGCCGAGGGCCGCGTCTACTACGACGCCGACAGCCACCTCATGGAGCTGCCCGACTGGCTCGAGCAGTTCGCTGACGCGTCGACGCGCGAGCGGTTGCGTTCGCTGAACCTCGGGGGCGCCGGCGCGCTGGCGAAAGAGGCGGTCGACGCGGCCGCCCAGCGCAAGGGCGACGCGGACGCCGCGGCGGCGCTCGAGGGCGCGCTCATGAAGGCCAAGGGCTGGAACGCCTTGGGCGCCTTCGACGCCGCCGAGCGCAGCCGCGCCCTCGACCTGTTGGGCTTCGACCGTCAGCTCGTCTTCTCGACGTTCGCGGCCACGCAGTACCTCGGCGACGATCTCGACCTCCTCTACGGCGGCACCTCGGCCCACAACCGCGCCGTCGCCGCCTTCTGCGAAGCCGACTCACGCTTGATCGCCGTCGCCAGCGCCCCGTGGGCTGATCCCGAGCGGACATTGCAGGCTGTCGACGAGGCGATCGACCTGGGCTGCGGCGCCGTGCACGTCCCATCGCATCCGGGTCGGGGCATCTCGCCGACGCATCCCGACTACGAGCCGGTGTGGGCGACGCTCGAAGAGCGCGGCATCCCGTTCATGCTGCATGTCGGCGGCGGCGGACGTTCATTGCGGCGAGCGTTCCACGACAACGGCCGTCCCGTCAGCGACTTCCTCGGTGGCGGGGAGAACATCCGGGCCAAGGACTACATGGCCATTCACCAGACGCCCGAGCAGTTCCTGTCGGTGATGGTGCTCGACGGCGTCCTCGACAAGTTCCCGGCCTTGCGGGGCGGCTGCATCGAGCAGGGCGGCATGTGGGTTGTGCCATGGCTGCGCCGCCTCGACATCGCCCAGTCGACCTTCGCCAAGACCGAGCCCACGCTGTCGTCGCTGCCGCTGAAGGCGTCCGAGTACGTCCACCGCCAGCTCTGGTTCACGCCGTTCCCCACCGAAGACGTGGGCTGGATGATCGACCAGTGCGGCGACGATCTGTTCCTCTTCTCCTCCGACTACCCCCACCCCGAGGGCGGCCGCGACCCACTCGGCAAGTTCGAGGAGTCCCTGCGCGGGACGCCCGAGGTCGCCAAGGAGCGCTTCTACAGCGGCAACTTCGCCGACATGATGGGCCTGGCGCCAGTCACTGCCTGACGACTCGTCGTCGCTACGCGGGCTGGATGCCGGCGGCGTCCTCGAGGCCGAGCTCGGCGATGGCGACCTCGCGCATCTTGAACTTCTGGACCTTGCCGGTGACGGTCATCGGAAACTCTTCGACCGACTTCCAGTAGCGGGGGACGTTGAAGTGGGCCAAACGCTCGCGGCAGCACGTGCGGAGGTCGTCGTCGGAGGCGGCGTCGCCCTCCCGGGCCGACGGACCCGATGCGTAGGACCTCATGCGCGTGTGCTTACACGCGGCGCCGCAGGCGGTCAACAGGGGTCGCCGAGCGCGGGACCGTGCGCTCGGCAAAGATGCGGGCATGAGCATCGTCCCGACCCATGAGCAGCTGCAGGGCTTCCTCGACCTGCCCGACGACGGCCCGGTCGTCATGTTGAACCTCTTGAAGTTCAAGGGAGGCGGGGGCTCCGACGAGTACGGGCGCTACAGCGACTCCGCCGTCAAGATGGTGGAGGAGCGCGGCGGCCGGGTGATCTGGGGCGGCCGGGTGATCTGGGGCGGCCGGGCCGAGCACCTTCTGATCGGCAGCGACAGTGATGGGGACTGGGACGTCGTGGCGCTCGTCGAGTACCCGAGCAAGAAAGACTTCATCGAGATGACGTCGAGCCCTTCGTATCAGGATGCACACAAGCACCGGGAGGCTGGGCTCGAGCGCACCGTGCTGCTGGCGTGCCGGGCACCGGAGGGCCAATGAGCACAACGACGCTGAAGCCGCACAGGCGCAACATCCTGTTGATCACCACCGACCAGCAGCGCTACGACGCCCTCGGGTGCAACGGCGGCACGATTGCCCGCACACCGTGCCTCGACGGGCTGGCGGCGTCGGGCGTCAACTACCGGCGGGCCAACAACCAGAACGTGGTGTGCATGCCCGCCCGGTCGTCGATCCTCACCGGCCAGTACCCGTCGACCCATGGCGTCGTCGCCAACGGCGTGCCCCTGCCGGCCGATGCCCCGTCGATCGCCACCTATCTCCAAGAGAACGGCTACCGGACGGCGCTGCTCGGCAAGGCCCACTTCGAGCCCGCCTTCGACCTGCAGCGGCACTGGTTCGAGAACACGATGGTCGACAACGACACCACCGGCCCCTACCGCGGCTTCGAGCGCATGGAGCTGGCGATGCACACCGCCATGCCGTTCTGGTGGCACTACGAGGACTGGTTGAAGCGGAACCATCCCGACGAGGTCGACGGCTTCGTGCGCCTCTTCGGGGCCGGCGGCATGAACCAGGAGGGTGGCGGCGACACCGGCGCGCCCGAGGTCGCGCACAACCCGGTGCAGCGGGAGCACTATCACACCGACTGGGTCGCCGATCGCACGATGGCGTTCCTCGACACGCTCGACAGCAGCGAGCCGTGGTTCGTGTGGATGAGCTTCCCCGACCCGCACCACCCGTGGGACCCGCCGGCATCGGAGTTGGGCCGGGTGCCGTGGCGCCAGCTCGACCTACCCGCTGCGCACCCCGGCAGCGACGAGGCGTGCCGCAAGGTCCTGTCGCAGAAGCCCCGGCACTGGCTCGGCTACTACGAGGGCACGTTCGCCAACCTCGAGGGCGGGCCGCCGCGGTTCGTCCCCGCGGAGATGACGCATGACCAGGTGCGCGAGATCAACGCCATGACCCACATCGAGAACGAGCTCGTCGACGAGGCGTGCGAGCGCGTGCTGACCCACATCGCGTCTAAAGGCTGGTCGCACCGAACCGACGTGCTGTTCACCACCGACCACGGCGAGCTCCAGGGCGACTTCGGTCTGATGTTCAAGGGCCCGTACCACTGCGAGGCGCTGATGCACATTCCGCTCGTGTGGCGCCCGGCGGCCGACGCCGACGTCGCCCCGGCCGAGATCGACGCGCCGGTCGGCCAGGTCGACATCGCCCCGACGCTGTGCGAGATCGCCGGGCTACCGGTCCCCGAATGGGTGCAGGGCTCGGCGCTGCCGACGGACCCGCTCGCACAGGGCGAGCGGCACGAGCGCGTCATCACCGAGTGGGACTCCCAGTTCGGCCACATCGGCATGCACCTGCGCAGCATGTGGCGGGACAACTGGATGGTGACCGCCTACCTCCCGAGCAGCGGCGACCACCCCGGCTCGAAGGAGATCAGTGAGGCCATTATCGCCCTGGGCATGGGCGTCGGCGACAACAGCGTTCGTTACGACGGCACCGAGGGTGAGCTCTACAACCTGGCCGAGGACCCCAACCAGTGGCACAACCTCTGGGACGACCCCTCTGCTGCGGCGATGAAGAGCGACCTGGTCGCCGACCTCATGGACAACCTCCCGCCCGTCCGCGACCCGCTGCTGCCGGTCGAGGCGCCGACGTAAGGCACGCGTCGCACGAATCGGCCATTTGGCCGGTAAGGAATGAATGCCCCCGCAGTTATCGTTGGTGGGAAGCAGGAGGACACCTGGATGAAGAAGCGGGTTGCCATTGTCTCGGCGGTAGCGGGCGCGCTGACGCTCGCGGTGCCCTTCGCTGTGCACACCCCGGCCAAGGCCGCCACGCCGGCCGCGTGCATCGTGGTGAACGGCCCTAGCGGGGCGCACCTGCAGGTCGGCCTGGCGCCCAACGGCGACGCCGGCTGCATCGCTCTGCCGTAGCGACAGCTCACTCCGGCCGGTGACTCACGGCCTCGACGTTGTTGCCGTCGGGGTCTCGGATGAACGCCCCGTAGTAGTTGGGGTGGTAGATCGCCCACTCCTGAGGCTCGTGCAGCACCTCGGCGCCCGCGGCCACGGCCGCGTCGAAGAAGGCCCGGACGGTCGCTCGGTCGCGGGCCCGAAAGGCGATGTGTGACTCGCGGAAGCCGTCGCCCGTCGTCTGCATCCCGATCCAGAAGTCGGGCACGCCGTCGACGCCGTAGCCGATGTACTGACCGAAGTCCTTGACGCGCCCGCCGCCGAGGGGCGCCAGCACGGCGTCGTAGAAGGCGGCGCTGGCGGCGACGTCGGCGCACTGGATGGACATGTGGTCGAGCATGCCGTCGAGTCTTACGTCGGTCAGGCCAGCGGCGCACCCTCGGTCGCGGCGCGGCGGGCGCGCTCGAGGTGGGTGCGCACGGTCGCGGCGTCAATGCCGAGGATGTCGGCGGCGTCCTCGCTGGTGAAGCCGAGGTGCCAGCACAGCGCCGCGCACGCACGGCGGCGCGGGGGCATGGCGGCGAGTGCTGCGGCCGCGGTCACGTTGGTGATCGCCCGGTCCTCAGTGGCTGGGTCGGTTGCGGGCGGATCGATGTCATCGAGCGGCGAATGGGGAAGTCCGCCCCGGC
>JAFASB010000181.1 GCA_019244985.1 Acidimicrobiia bacterium
ACCGAGGAACCGGGGACACCGGCGACCTTATCGTCGTCCGTGACGGTTACCGATCCGGACGACCTCGATCTCGCCAGCGCGACGGTGCAGATCACCGGCGGCACATTCGCAAACGACTTCGACACGTTGTCGGCGACCGGCAACGGGACGATCGCGGTTTCCTATGATTCCACCACCGAGACGCTCACGCTGACCGGCTCGGATACGCTCACAGATTATCAGTCGGTGCTGCAAACCGTCACGTTCAACGCCGGCGAAAATCCGACCGACTTCGGTTCGAATCCGACCCGCACGCTGACCTGGACGCTCGACGACGGCAGCTCATCCTTCTCCACCGGCACCGCGACCTCGACGGTCAGCGTCACGTCCATCAACGACGCACCCACCCTCACGGGCGTCCCGTTGTCCGTTCAAGGCACGCCGTCGAGTACGGTGTCGCTCGCCTCAAGCGTGTCGATCACCGATCCGGACGACGTCTTCCTCAAGGATGCGACGGTGGCGATCACCGGCGGCACGTTCGCCGGCGACGGCGACGTGCTCCAAGCCGAGGGAACGTCGAACGGCAACTCCATCCAAAACGGCCACACCATCAGCATCGCGTACAACTCCGCCACCGAGACGCTGACGCTGACCGGCACCGACACGCTGGCCGATTATCAGAACGTGCTCGACACGGTCACTTGGCACTCGACCGCCGCCGACCCGACTCACGGCGGCTCGAACACCACCCGGACCTTGAGCTGGACGGTGCAGGACATCAGCGGCACGCTCAACGGCGGCAGCGACACCAGCACGCCGCAGACCGAGACGCTGACGATCGATCAGCCGCCCGCGTTGACCGGCCTGGTCCAGACCGCGCAGTGGACCGAAGAGCAATCGCCGCTCGCGACAACGCTGTCGCCCGCTGTCACCATCACCGATGCGGACGGGATCAACACGCAACTCTCGGCCACCGTCTCGATCACCGGCGGCACGTTCAACAACGATCACGATACGCTTGCCATCAACGGCTCGGTGAGCGGGACTCTCGACGGGGGGAACATCGCGTTCTCCTACAACTCGACGACCGAGACGCTCACGCTCACCGGCTCCGACACGCTCGCGGCGTATCAGAACGCCCTCGACGGGGTCACCTTCAACGCGGGCGAAAATCCAACCAACTACGGCTCCGACCCGACCCGCACGCTCACCTGGACCGTCGCCGACCACGTCGGTGTCGAGAGCGCGCCGGTCACCACGACGATCGACATCACCCAGGTCAACGATCCGCCGACGCTCTCCGGCCTGACCACCGCATCGTGGACCGAGGAGCAATCGCCGGCGACGACGACCTTGTCGCCGAACGCCTCGGTCTCCGATCCGGACAACCTTGCTCTCGTCAGTGCCACGGTCTCGATCACCGGCGGTGCGTTCACGGGCGACGAGCTGCTGGTCTCGGGACAGACCAGCGGCACGAAGATCGTCGGCACCAACATCACGCCGACATTCACCGGCAACGGGACCGTCACCTTCTCCGGTTCCGACACGCTGGCGGATTACCAATCGGCGCTGCAACTGGTGACCTACCAGGGCGGCGAAAACCCGACCGATTTCGGCTCCGATCCGACCCGCACCGTCACCTGGACGCTCAACGACGGCCAGGCATCTTTCGCTACCGGCACGTTCACCTCGACCATCGACGTAACGCGCGTCAACGACGCCCCGACCCTCGCCGTCGCCTCGTCGGCGTCCTGGACCGAAGAGGGCGCCAACGCGACCTTGGCGCCGGGCGCCGCGGTCACCGACGTTGACGACCTCACCTTGACCGGCGCAACCGTGCAGATCGCGAGCGGCGGGCTTCCCGCCGATCAGCTCGAGGTCTTCGATACGACCCTGGGGACTGCGCAAACCAGCGGCATCTACAGCGGAACCAACGTCACTTACAGCTACAATTCGACGACCCAGACGCTGGCGCTGTCGGGAACCGACACCATCACTGACTACAATCAGGTGCTCGACCACGTCGTGTTCACGTCGGGCGAGAATCCCACCAACTTCGGCTCCGACCTCACGCGTCTCGTCACCTGGCAGGTCAACGACGGCGGCGGCACCGCCAACAACGGTGTTCAGCTCAGCTCGCTCGTGACGACCACGGTGAGCGTCACCAACGTCAACGATCCGCCGACGCTCTCGCTCGGCACCACCACCGCCCAGTGGACCGAGGAACAATCGCCGGCGGCGACGACCTTGTCGCCGACCGTCACGGTCACCGATCCTGACAACCTCGATCTCGTCAGCGCCACAGTGTCGATCACCGGCGGCGCCTTCACGGGCGACGAACTGCTGGTCTCCGGGCAAACCAGCGGCGTCGTCATCGCCGGCACCAACATCACGCCGACTTTCACGGGCAACGGAACCGTCACCTTCTCCGGTTCCGACACGCTCGCGGATTACCAGTCGGCGCTCGAGCTCGTCACCTACAACGGCGGCGAGAATCCGACCGACTTCGGCTCCGACCCGACCCGCACGTTGACCTGGACGCTCAACGACGGGGGCAGCTCCAACAACCTGAGCACCGCCGTCACCTCGACGATCAACATCACCAACATCAACGACGCGCCCACCTTGAGCGGCACGTCCAATGCATCCTTCACCGAGGAAGGCGGCGCGGTCACGCTGTCGGGCTCGGTCGCGGTCGGCGACCCCGACGACATCAACCTGTCGGGGGCTACGGTGAAGATTGTCGGCGGCACCTTCGCCAACGATCAGGACGTGCTTTCCGCCAACACGGCCGGCACCGGCATCACGGCGAGCTACAATTCCTCGACCGAGACACTGACGCTCTCCGGCATCGACACGCTCGGGCATTACCAATCGGTGCTCGACACGGTCACCTTCAACGCCGGCGAAAACCCGAACGACTACGGATCAAATCCGACGCGTACGGTGACCTGGACGGTGATGGACCCGAGCGGCACGGCGAATGGCGGCGTCAACGTCAGCGCGCCGGTGACCACCACGGTCAGCATCACCAACGTCAACGATCCGCCGACGTTGTCGAACGTCGCCAGTTCGGCGGCGGTGGGCCACACGTTCCAAACCATTACGATCTCGCCGTCCGCATCGGCGAGCGACCCGGATAACCTGAAGCTCGCCAGCGCCACGGTGCAGATCACCGGCGGCACCTTTGCGGGCGACGGCGACCAGCTCGCGGCCACGACCACGGGCACCGGCATTGCGGCGAGCTACAACTCCTCGACCGAGACGCTCACGCTGACCGGTTCCGACACGCTGGCGCACTACAGCCAAGTGCTCGATTCGGTGACCTTCAACAGCACCACTGCGAATGCCACCAACTCCGGCGCCGATCGGACCCGCACCGTCACCTGGACCCTCAACGACGGCAGCGGCTCGAACAATCTCAGTGCCCCCGCCGTCACCACGATCAAATTCCAGAACGCGGTTCACTACGATTTCAACGGCGACAGCGTGGCCGACTTCGCCTTCCAGCAGGAAGCATTCAACGCCGGAGGCGCCACGGGCACGCCGCAGATCTGGCTGTGGAACGGCACCGCGGTCACGAGCATGACCACGCTCACCAACCCGGGTGCGGCCTGGCACATCGTCGCCAGCGCCGACGTGAACGGCGACGGCAAATCCGACCTCATCTGGCAAGCAAGCAACGGCCAGCCGGGCATCTGGCTGATGAACGGGTCGACGGTGACCGCCGAGGTGGGCCTGACCGATCCGGGAGCGGATTGGCACCTCATCGCGTCCGGCGATTTCAACGGCGACGGGATGTCCGACCTCCTATTCCAGGAAAGCGGGGGTACGCTCGGCGTCTGGCTGATGAACGGCACGACCCCGATCGCGGAAGCCGCCATCGGCAATCCCGGCCCGACCTGGATCCCGGTCGGCACCGCCGATTTCAACGGCGACGGCAAGGACGACATCCTGTTGCAGAACAAGACCACGGGA
>JAFASB010000460.1 GCA_019244985.1 Acidimicrobiia bacterium
CAGGCCGAGGCCAACTTCGACCCCAACGCGTGCGTCACCGATCCGACCAACGTCGCCTTCGGCCTGGGCGACGTCGCCGACGCTCAGCTGCTGAACACCACCGGTGCTACCAACGCCGACGGCTCGATGAAGAACCCCGTGATCTCGACCGACATCGGATCGCCGACCGACCGCGCTGTGGGGCAGGCGCAGTCGTTCATGCACCTTGTCCCCAACGGGGTCGGCGGCTTCGCGCTCGTGTCCGAGACGCACGAGACGTTCGCTCCCGTGACGTTGTTCAAGGGAACCGCCAACGAGATCCGCATCGAACTGCTCGGGGAGTGGGTGCTGAAGGCGACCGCCACCGGAACGGCCGGCGGCGCGAGCGTCACCTACGCACCGGCCGGCAACCCGTCGCCGACGACGCCGCTGATCCGCATCACGCCGCCGGGCTCGCCGGTGGCCAACGTCCTCACCGCACAGCAGGTCCTGGGCAACGGAGGGCTGCACATCCCGATCCCGACGCTCGCCGACATCTACATCGGCGAGCCGGCGCGCGCCATCGGCGACAACAGTGCGAATCCGGCTGGGCCGAACGTGGCCGTGAACGGCACGGCTGCATCGGGTGCCGTCGATGTCGTGCGGGTCAAGCTCCTGATTCCTGATCCGACGAGCCATCTGACCGACCTGCGCGTCGGCCACATGGAGGCCAGCGCCCTCGTACCGAGCGGCGGCGTGACGTGCCCGGCGGCCGCGACCACCACGACGTCGTCGTCGACCTCGACCTCTTCCAGCTCCAGCTCGACCTCGACCTCGACCTCGACATCCACCTCGACCTCGACATCCACCTCGACCACGTCCACGACGACGGCACCGTCGTCGACATCCACCTCCACGACGGCGCCGCCGGCGCCTCAGGCGTGCACCTACAACGGGTACAGCACGGGCTCCGACGTCCACGCCGACCTGCTGCAGTTCGGCTCCCTCGGCTTCCCTGTCGACCGGTTGGTGAATGCCGACGTCGCCTTCTCGGGCGCGACGGCCAATACCAGTGGGCTCGGCACACCGATCAACAACGAGTTCCAGAACGCGGTGTCTCCGTCGTTGCCGGCGAAGAATGCCTACGGCCGCGGCTCGGGCCTCGAGCTGGGGCTCGGCACGTCACTGCCGAACAATCCCAACCTCAACCAGGCGATCGTCGCGGGTCTAGCCGAGGCATCGGCGCCGCCGTCGACTGCGCTCGTGACCAAGGAAGTGGGCCCGATCCCGGGGGACCCGTTGATCTACGCCTCGCTGCTGCGGGGCCAGGCGCAGGCGCAGTTCGGGCCGACGCCGGTGAGCGTCGTTGACCCGAACAACCTGGCGTTCGGCCTCGGCTACGCGGCCGACGCGCAGCTGCTCGACACCGGCACCCAGAACGCCGACGGCTCGATGAGCAAGCCGGTCATCGCCGCCGACACCGGCACGCCGACCGACCGGTCGGCGGTCCAGGCCAAGTCGTTCGTGCATCTCGTCCCCATTAGCGACGGCACGTTCGGCCTGCAGTCCGAGACGCACGAGACGTTTGTGCCCGTGACGTTGTTCAAGGGCACGGCGAACGAGATCCGCATCGAGCTGCTCGGCGAGTGGGTCCTGCGGGCCACCGCGACGGGCAAGCTCGGCGGCGCCACCATCACCTACGCGCCGGCCGGCAACCCGTCGCCGACCACTCCGCTGATCGCCATAACCCCGCCGGGCGGTGCGACCCAGATCGTCCTCAAGACCCAGGATCTGTTCGGTCCTGCGGCAATCCCCCAGCACATCGACATCCCGATGCTGGCGTCGATCTCCATCGGCGAAAACCCGCGGGCGATCGGCGACACCAGCGCCAATCCGGGCCCGCCGTCCGCGGCCGGTGACGGCACGCTTGCCTCCGCGGCGGTCGACGTCGTGCGCGTCAAGCTGCTCATTCCCGACCCGACGAGCCACCTGGGCGACGTCCGCATCGGCCACATGGAGTCCCGGGCCCAGGTGCCAGCGGGCGGTGTGAGCTGCCCGTCGGCACCCGTGCAGCCGACGACGACCACGTCGACGTCGACGACGGTGGCGCCCACGACCACGTCGACCTCGACGACGGTGGCGCCCACGAGCACGACGACATCCACGACGGCGCCCGTGACGCCGGGCCAGGCCACGACGACCACAACCATGGCGCCGCCGACGACGACCACCACGGCGCCGGTCACGCCCGGTCAGGCCACCACGACGACCACCGAGCCGCCCACGACGACGACCGCCCCGACGCCGTCCCCGTCGACAACGAGCACCACGGCGACGACGTCGCCGAGTCAGCCGACGACGACGACCAGCACGACACCGCCACAGGTGGCGGGCCAGACCTTCACCCAGTCGCCGGCCGCCACCCCGGTGACGGCGACACCCAACTTCACGGGCTAGGAGGTCAGTCCTCCCAGAACGGGGCGCGCGGCGAGATGAACACGATCTCGGCCTCGCCGAGCAGTTCCTCGCTGTCGTGCGCCGTGGCCTTCACCCAGATCTTGCGGCCGTCGACGTGGTCGAGCCACGCCTTGTAGTCGATGCGCTTGTGCAGCGGGGTCGGCTTCACCATCTTGACCGTGAGTGTGCCGGTGAAGCCCGCCTTGCCCGATGCCATTTGGGCGAGGCCCATCAGGTCGTCGAACGCGGCGGCCACCCAACCGCCGTGGAGGCAGCCCGGCGGACCTTCGTAGGCATCGGTCCACACCGCCCAAGCGCGCGTCACGCCATCTGACATGTCGAGGTGCAGCGGCGGCGCCAGGGGGTTGCTCCGTCCGCTGACCGGGCTGCGCTCCGCGAGGACGGCGTCGGCCGGCCCGGCGACGGCCGCGCCGCCGAAGGCGCGCAAACTGGGCGCCGTCTCCAAGTGGTCGGCGAGGGCCTGCGCCTCGTCGGCGAAGGCGTTGAGCGCGTCAGCACCAGTGGCGCCGACGTCGAGCAACGCGGCGTTGTCAACGGAGCGCTTGATCTCGCGGACCAGGCGATGCTTGGCCGCTCGGGCCTCGTCCTCGACGGGCTCGCCGCCCAGATAGATCTGCGACGGGTCGGAGGGAAGGCTCACGCGAGGACGTTAGTGGGATGCGTTCTCGTCAGTCGGGCTGACCCGAACGGGCCACTGTCGAAATGGCCCAGCCGGACGGTAGGCGGCGGCGGCCAGGGGAGCGACAATCGTTCGTAGTCGGAAGTAACGGGGGGACACGATGCCGATCATCGACTTCGTCGACGAGAAGTACTTGGTCGAACGCGAGTCGGAACGTCTTGGGAGGCTCTGGCGTAGCCAGGGCCAGGAGTTTCTCGACGAGCATGCTGCGCTGCTGCAGGACGACATCGCGCGACTGCGCGACGCGTATTTGGCCGAAGCCGGCAAGGCCCGGGAGTGGTCGCCGGAGGCCCGTGCACAGCTCCGGCTGCGCCTCCCGAAGGTGATCGATCTTCGCGAACCCGAGGCGGTGCCCGACGGTTTGGTGTGCACCGCCGACGGCCACGGCGACGTCGCGGCCACTTCCCGGTGCGCGCGCTGCCGCGCAGTGTTCTGCAGCCGGTGTGTAGTCCGGCTGCTGGCGACGCAGGGCGAACCGCTCTGCAAGGAGTGCGCACTGGTCGCTGCCGGCGTGCACCACAGACGGCAGCGTCGGGTGAAGGCGGGCGGCGCCAAAGCGCTGCGCCCGCCGGGCCGCTAGGTCGTCCGCGCCCGGCGCGTCTGGCGGTCGCCCCGGAAGCTGGCGAACACGACGAGCGCCGCGGCCAGGCCGACGCAGAACAACGGCGCCGCGAAGTCGTGCTGGGTCCCCGACGCGGCGATGGCACCTGCGGCCGCGGCGCCAGCCACGACGAACAGCCCGAACCATCGGGCTGCGTGTCCCGCCACGAGCGCCAGCCCCCACCCGAACACGAACAGGCAGGCGGCACCGATCATGACGTCAGTGGGTGAGTGCAGCTGTGCGTCGAGCCGGCCGCCGTTGGCGAGCGTGACCAGCTCGTAGAGCACGGCGATACCGGCGATGCTCCCGACAACCATTGCGTACTCCTTTTCCTTCTGCCCAAGTGATCGGCACCCGCGGGCGGAAAAAGGAATAGGTCGAATGGCCCTGCCGGATTTCAAATGACTTGACCGGGCTCCCCGCTCTCGGTGACGACCGGCATCCCGGCGGCCTGCCAGGCCTGCATCCCGCCCGCCAGGTTCACGGCGTCGTAGCCGCGTTGAAGCAGGGCGGCGGCCGCCCGCTCGGAGCGCCCGCCGACGCGACACACGGTGACGATCGGCTGATCCTTGTCGAGTCGGTCGATGCTCGCGGCGAGCGCCGCCAAGGGGACGTGGACGGCATCGGGCGAATGGCCGGCCTCCCACTCGTCGGGTTCGCGGACATCGAGGAGGATCGCGCCCTCGTCGACACGTCGCGCCGCTTCTTCGGCGCCCACGGCAGGGACGGCAGGCTCGCGTTGCACACTGCGAAGCTATAGGTTCGGTCGGCCATGGCCGTGCTGGAGGACCTGCTCGTCGTACAGGAGCACGACAGCGCGATCGACCGCCTTCGCTACAAGAAGGAGACGCTTCCCGAGCAGGCGCGGCTGGCCGAGGTTGAAAAGGCGCTCGCCGCGCTCGACGCCTCGACGGCCGAAGTCGGTGCCCGGCGCGACGACGTCGCCCGCCGGCAACAGCGACACGAGGACGAGCTGTCGTCGGTCGAGACGAAGATCGGCGAGGTCGAGAAGCGCCTTTACTCGGGGGCCGTCAGCGCGCCCCGCGAGCTGCAGGCGATGCAGGCCGACGTGGCGTCGCTCAATCGCCACCGTTCCGACATCGAGGATCGGGTCCTCGAAACCATGCAGGAGCGCGAGCCACTCGACGCCGAGCTCACCGCGTTTGCCGAGCAGCGTGCCGGTTTGGAGGCGGAAGCCGATCAGCTCCGACAGGCCATCGCCGAGCAGGTCGGGGAGATCGACGCCGAGCTGGCCACCGAGCTCGAGGCCCGCCAGACGGCCGCCGCATCGATACCTGACGATCTGATCGGCCAATACGAGCGGCTCCGCGGCAAGCAGGGGGGCGTCGGCGCCGCCCGCCTGGTGAACGGTCGCTGCAGTGGTTGCCACCTGACACTGCCCGCGACCGAGCTCGACCGGATCAGGCGCGAGCCGGCCGGCACCGTCGTCCTCTGCGACCAGTGCGGCCGCATCCTCGTGCCCTGAGGCGACGGACGTAACCGCGAGCGCGTGCTCTACGTCGTCCGCCACGGCCAGACGGCCGCCAACGCCGCCGGCCAGCTCCTCGGACGCGCCGACGTCCCTCTGACCGAGTTGGGCCAGCGGCAGGCGAAGGCGCTCGCCGTCGCCCTCGACGGACACGTCGAGCGCGTCGTCAGCAGCCCGCTGCGCAGGGCGCGCGACACCGCGGCGGCCTTCGGGCTCCCCGTCGAGGTGGACGAGCGGTGGACGGAGCTCGACTACGGCGTCTACGACCGCCTCCCGCTCGCCGAGGTCCCGCAGGACATGTGGGAGCAGTGGCGGGGCGACGCCGAGTACACGCCGCCCGAGGGCGAGTCGCTGGCCAGCGTGGGGCGCCGTGTGCGCGCCGCATGCGACGACCTGGCGGGCGCGGCGGCCCAGTCCGACGTCGTCGTCGTCAGCCACGTCTCGCCGATCAAGGCGGCGGTGGGGTGGACCCTCGACGTGGGCGACCACGTCACCTGGCGCATGTTCGTGGCGGTGGCGTCGATCACACGCATTGCCATAAGCGACCGCGGCCCCATTCTGCGCTCGTTCAACGAGGTGGCCCATTTGGGCTAGGCCTCGTAGTTCTTTCGACCCGTTTCGGTCAAGGGTGCCGCGACGGCCTGCCGAAGCAAGTCGGAGAACCGTCACGGGTGCGACGTCGGAGTGTGGGATGACATCAGAGGACCGCGTACAGCTGAGGCAGCTCGAGGGTCACCGCGTGAGCGTGGCGCTGGCCGACGGCTCCCGGATCGACGACTGCGAGCTGGTCTCAGTCAACAGGGGCCGGCGAGGCCACATGTGGGTGCACGCCAGCGGCGGCGACGCCTTTCTGCCGCTGTCGCAGGTATCGGACGTGTGGGAAGTGCACGGAGGTCGTGGCCGTGTCTGACGTGTCACCGCCGCAGCTGAGCACCGACCGGGCCGTCGAACTGGTGACGGCCTACTTGGGGGCGTGGGCGGAGCGCCGCACGCCTGCACGGCGGCGCCTCCTCCACCACTGCTGGACCGAGACGACGACGTTCAGCGCCTGGACGACCCATGTCGACGGGCTCGATGCGATGGACGCCCACATCGCCAACGCCCTCCGCCAGCTGCCCCGACGCTGCCGTCGCGTGCGGACGTCGGACGTCCATGTGCGTCACGGCAAGCTCAGCTACACGTGGGTGCTGATCGGCGACGACGACGAGGTCCTGCTCGAAGGCAGCGAGTTCGCCGAGGTCGGCGCCGACGGCCGCTTCAGGCGGGTGACGAGCTTCGCCGGGCGCCCGGCGCCCGACGACGCTGACGCGGAGCCGGCGACGGTCGAGGGCTGGCTCTAGGTCTCGGTCTCAGCGGCGAAGAGCTGGGCCACCTCGCCTGCGAGTTCCTGGGTGGTGCGGGCACCACCTTTTTGCACCATCGCCGTTGCACCGAGCTCCATCGCCTCCGACGACGACGGATGGGCAGCCGCCACCGACAGGACGACGATCTTCGTCTCGGGCGATGAAGCCTTGATCTGAGGGATGGCGTGGAGCCCGTCGAGCACGGGCATCACCAGATCGAGGAAGACTGCGTCGGGCTTGTGCTCGGACACCAGCGCGACCGCTTCCTGGCCGTTGGCGGCCTCTCCGACGATGTCGAAGCGGCCGTCCCACTCGAGGGCCATGCGCAGCATCTCGCGGACATCGTCCGAGTCGTCGGCGAGCACGACTCGTATCGGCATGGCGCCAGCATGCCAAAGTCGAGACGGCCACTCGAAACCGGCCGACGCCAGGGGATCCACCACTCGAGGCGCGGTGGCGTGGCACCGTGGCGGCGGCTCGCCCATCGGGCCGCCGAAAACCCGTTCAACCGATGAAGGGCCTCCATCGACGGAGGCCCTTTGTCGTGGGCGTCGTACGCGCAACTAGCTGTCCAGCCCCGCCATCGCCCGGAACTCGGCCGTGCTGTTGACGTGGGGAAACGGCTCGTCGGGCACGGCGACGCCGAGGGCCTCGCACAGCGGTCCCCATCCGTCACCCGGCTGCCACTCGACGAGCCGGTCCGCCGGCGCCGTCGCCCGCACGTGGTCGTTGTGGCGCTCGAAGGCCGCCACCGCGCTGGCTTCGTCGAGGGCGCCGTCCGCGAACCTCCGGACGATCACCTCGTTGGCCATGGCCGTCCACTCACGGGGCATCTTCTCGTCCGCCGTGCGCTGGACCTCGAAGATGGTGTTGTGGCAGCTGCGCCACCACGACGCGCCGTCGCGCGTCGAGAGCAGAATCACGGCATCGGGAAAGGCGGCCGCCTGCTCCTCCCAGAAGGCGGCCGCCGGCCAGTCGACGGCCGCGCCGTAGCCGGTGAAGAGCTCGTCCCAATCGGGCATGTCGCCCAGGGCGGCCTGGTGCCATTGGTGCACGTGGTCGGGGTGCCCGAAGACCTCGATCATGTGGTAGCAGGGCTCCCCGAGCAGGTTTTCGAGCGCCACCTTCAAGGAGTGCGTCCCGGTGCGGCCGACCCCGGCGCCGACGACCTTCAAGCCCATCGCAACCCCCGTTCAGTGGCACGAACCCGAATTGCTGGGTATACCACTGGCTCGTAGGGGTGAGGGCAGTGGCAGAGAAGATGAGCATCGCGGCGGCTGTCATGGAGGGGTTCGCGGCGCGAGACGTCGACCGTCTGGTCGCGCTGTGCGCGCCTGACGCCGAGTTCCGGACGCGAGTCGACGTCACCGGCGAGCCCGAGTTCAGCGGGCCGGAGGGCGTGCGAGCGTGGCTCGACGCCGTCGACGACAAGTACGACCTGTACGAGGTCACCGACTGCGACTACCAGGCCGGCGCGGGCGACGCCGTCGCCGTGTCGTGCACGCTGCGTCTGCGGTTCGCCGGCGACCGCTACGGGATGGCGCGCACCGCGCACTGGGTCTTCCGCGTCGACGACGAGAGCGCCCTCGTCACCGCCTTCACCTCGTATCGCGACCGGCAGGACGCGCTGACCGCCGCCGGGATCAGCGGGGGCGCTTGAGGAGGGCGAAGAACTCCTCGGGGCGCGCGGGGTTCGGTGCGAAGCCAACCGCTTCCCATCCGATCTCGCCCATCATGTTGAGCGGCCGTAGCCCCGGGTCGTCCTCGGGCGGCTCGTCTTCGCCCCGCTTCAGCAGGCCGAGCAGGTTCGGATGCACGGGTACGAGGGCGTATTCCCACTTCTTGGCCGAGGTCCTCGGGCGTTTGGTCGTCGCCATGGGTGCCATGGTGCCAGAGCCCGGTGGGGCGACGGCACGATCGGGATAGCGCGAGGGGCCTGCCTAGTCTGAGACCCTCAACGACGAGGAGGAAGACATGGGCCTTGCGATCGGCGACACCGCGCCCGACTTCGAAGCAGAGACCACCGAGGGTCCCATCAAGTTTCACGACTGGATCGGCGACTCGTGGGCGGTGTTGTTCTCGCATCCCAAGGACTTCACACCGATCTGCACGACCGAGCTGGGCTACATGGCCAAGATCAAGCCCGAGTTCGACCGCCGCAACGTGAAGATCATCGGCCTCTCCGTCGATCCCATCGACAGCCATGGAAAGTGGCTCGACGACATCGAGGAGACCCAGGGCACCCGGCCCAACTACCCGATCATCAGCGACGCGGACTACGCCGTCGCCAAGGCGTACGGGATGCTGCCGGCGAGCACGTCGGGTGATCCCACGAAGCGCACGCCCGCCGACAACATGACGGTTCGCAACGTCTTCGTCATCGGCCCCGACAAGAAGATCAAGCTGATCCTCGTCTATCCGATGACCACCGGCCGCAACTTCGACGAGGTTCTCCGGGTCATCGACTCGCTGCAGCTGACGGCGACGCACCGAGTGGCGACGCCGGTCAACTGGAACCCGGGCGAGGACGTCGTGCTCACCGCCGCCATCTCCAACGACGAGGCCAAGGAGATCTACGGCGAGTGGAAAGAGCCGAAGCCCTACCTGCGGATCGTCCCCCAGCCCAAGTAGCGCGTCACATCCTGGCGGCGGGATCCGTCAGGAGGGCATGGACGACCAAGAGTTCCTGGCGGCGCGTTTCGACGACCACCGCGCCCATCTGAGGGCGGTGGCCTACCGGATGCTGGGGTCGCCGACCGAGGCCGACGACGCGGTTCAGGAGGCGTGGGTCCGGCTGAGCCGGACCGACGCCTCCGAGGTCGAGAACCTGGGCGGATGGCTGACCACCGTCGTCAGCCGCGTATGCCTCGACATGCTGCGCGCGCGCACGAGCCGCCGCGAGTCGCCGCTGGAAGCGCCGGCGCCGACGCCGCCGCTATCGGTCGTCGATCCCGAACGCGAGGCGGAGGTGGCCGACTCCGTCGGCCTGGCGATGCTCGTCGTCCTCGACACGCTGGCACCCGCCGAACGTCTGGCGTTCGTCCTGCACGACATGTTCGCCGTGCCCTTCGACGAGATCGCACCGATCGTCGGGCGCTCGCCGGAGGCGACCCGCCAGCTGGCGAGCCGCGCCCGTCGCCGCGTGCAGGGTGCGCCGGCTTCGTCGGAGGCCGACGTCGCCCGCCAGCGGGCCGTCGTCGAAGCGTTCCTGGCCGCGTCGCGCGGCGGCGATTTCGCGGCCCTGCTCGAGCTGCTCGATCCCGACATCGTCCTGCGGGCCGACGAGGCTTCGATGGCCACGGGCGCCGAGCGCGAGGTCAGCGGTGCTCGCGCCGTCGCCGAGGTCTTCTCGGGTCGGGCTCGTGCCGCCCAGCCCGCCATCATCGATGGCGGTGCCGGCCTGGCGTGGGCGCCCGGCGGCCGCGCCCGCGTGGTGTTCGCAATGACGATCTCGAACGGGAAGGTGACCGCTATCGACATGGTCGCCGACACCGAGCGCATCGGGGCGATGGAGCTCGTGCTTCTCGACGGTTGAGCAGCCAAGCGGTCAGCCGCGGTTCGTCTGTAGCAGCTGGCTGATCTGCGTCGTCAGCTCGTGGATCTGTTGGGTGAGCTCGGTGTTCTTCTTCAGGAGGCTGTCGAGCGACATCGTCTCCTCGTAGTGCGTCGCGGCCAGCGCTTCGTCGCGCGCCGCGGCCCGATTCTGGCTCATCATGATGATCGGGGCCTGGAGGCCGGCCAGGGCCGACAGCACGAGGTTCAGGGCGATGTACGGAAACGGGTCGAAGGGCTTGCCGTGCAGGGCATCGTCGATGATCACCGTGTTGAGCACCATCCACGACACGATCAGGGCGAGGAAGCTGAAGATGAACGGCCAGGAGCCGCCGAAGTGGGCGACCGAGTCGGCCACGCGCTCGCCCAACGTCCGCTGATCCAGCGAGGCGGCGATCACCGGATGGCGGTGGTCGTGCTGGCCCGAATACGGGAACCCTCTCCGCTGCGTCGGACGCTCGGGCGCGTCGGTGCCGGGTGCCATGTGCACTCTCCTTCGTGATTGCGCGCAAGCCTGCCATCTGACGTCACGCGGAACGGTGACTGTCGTACGCTCGGCGCTGGTGCGCACCGTGATCGAGGACGCTTCGGTCGGCGAGCAAACGCAGCCGCATCCCCGGCAGGCGGCGGCGATGGTGGTGTTCGGCGCGTGGATGATCACCGGCCTGTTCCTCGACGGTTGGTCGCACGTGCACCATCGACCAGAGACGTTCTTCACACCGTGGCATGGCGTGCTCTACTCGGGGTTCCTCGCCGGGGTGTTGTGGTTCGCGCTCGACGGGCGCAGCGCTCGCGCCGAGGAGGGCCTGGTCGGCGGACGCCTCACGGCGATCGGACTCGTCGTCTTCGCGGGCGCCGCCGCCGGCGACTTCGTCTGGCACTCGGTGTTCGGCATCGAACGCAACATCGCCGCGCTGCTCAGCCCGACACACCTGCTGCTGATGACGGGAGGCGCGTTGCTGGTGACGGCGCCGGTCCGCGATGCGTGGGCGAGGCGTTCGCCGCGCAAGTCGACATGGCGCGAGTTCTGGCCGGTGGCAGGTTCGCTGGTGCTCACCGTCGCCCTGGTGCTGTTCTTCCTGCAGTATCTGTCGCCGTTCCGGGCCCTCGTCGTGCAGCAGTCACCGAGCAGGTTCTTCGCCAACGCGACGGAGACCGCCGAGATCCGCACGATCGCGTCGGTGCTCATCACCACTGTCGTGCTGCTCGGCGCCGTGCTGTTCATCAGGCGCCGGTGGGATCCGCCGCCGGGAACATTCACCGTCCTGTTCGCCGTCCCGGCCGTCGCCATGTCGGGGCTCGATGACTTCCATCGCCTGCCGCTCGCCCTGTGCGCCATCGTCGGCGGCCTGGTCGCCGACCTGCTGGGCGAGGCAGACGTCGGCCCCCGCTGGCTGGGCATCGGCGCCGCGGCGGCGACGTGGCTCCCGTACTTCCTGGTGTTCAAGTTCGACTACGACCTGCCCTGGACCGTCCACCTCTGGATCGGCACCGTGTTCCTGGCCGCTCTCACCGCCCTCGGCTTGAGCCTCCTCGCCGAGCCGCCACGCGTGCCGGATGGTGCGCAGTGCCGATAGGGGGGTGGCGAGCCGGCCTATAGGCGGGGAACAGTCGAAGGCGGGTCCGCAGGCCCCTGACCTGCGGTTTTGTCCTTCGCGAGAGTTAGCAGTCCTCAACCAGTCCTCAGCCCGAGGGGCAACATCGGGTTCTGGAGGTCTCTCGGTGCCAGCGCGGCGACAGACTCGGCTCGACATTCGGGGGCCGTACACCGGCGCGCAGTGTCCGCTGTCGAACGGCACGAAGAGCCTGTGGTCCGGGTGTATCCCCCCGAAGAGGCGGTCAAGCGTGCCCGGCCCCTCCCGCCGCGGGACCGCCTCGTGATCAACGACGTCCCCGATGACGAGTGGGCGGCATTTCAGGAGGCGCTGGCCGAGGCATGACCGACGCCCGGCCTGCGGGCGTCATCCTCGACACCATGGTCGTCAGTTGGCTATTCGACGATCGCCCAAACCCACTCGCCGATCGGTACAGGTTCTTGATTGGCACGCAGCCGGCACTCCTTGCCTTTCAGACTGTGATGGAGCTGCGCTTCGGGGCCCTCCGAGCGAAGTGGGGCGAGCTTCGGCGGCGACGCCTCGAACTCCGAATCGCCGAACTCACCATCGTTCAGCCCGACGCCGACATGATCACGGCATGCGCCGAACTACGGCGTCGTTGTGACGAGATTGGCCACGCACTGGGCAACAAACTCCACGACGGCGACCGATGGGTGGCGGCTGCCGCCGATACGCCTCCGCATTCCCCTTGTCTCTCATGATGGCCTCTTCCGCAACGCTCCCGGGTTGCAACTGATCACCGCGGCGGCCGAGCGATAACGATTCCCGCGCGCGTTCTGGTCGGCTGTTCTGTGCGCCGGCCGACCATACGGAGCGGCAGCTCCGTCGCGGCGGAACTCCCCTCGGCGCGCTAGGCGCTTGCGAGAGTTGCTGCGCCCGGTACGGCACCTTGGAGCTACCGGTGACGCAACGGGCGGGCGGGTTCTGGGCACCCTAGGTGGCGCAGCGCTCCACGTCTGGCGCCAGAAATCGACCCGGCATGGCCGTCCTTTTGTGAGGGCCTGAGTGGGTGAGCTCTCCAAACCGGGGATGCACGTTGTTGGCGGTGCGATGCAGAGCCCTCCGGGGCCTACCGAAGTCTGGAGGGGTCGACCCTCGACCGGGTCAGCCGGGAACTCGCCCGCCTGGACGTTGCGCTTGCCATCGATCGTAAGTCAAGCTGCCGAGCAGCTCCCCGATCCGTCCGCTCAGTTGTGGAAGCGTAGAGAGCCAACGCCCGGCGCAAAGCGGGTCCCCAAGTCGCCGCACACTGCGTGCCACGCGCGCTGCGAGGTGTCCGCCACGATTCGGCGGCGACAGAAGGCGAACTGCGACGGCAATGGAGATCCCGTGTTTCGTACGCTCCATCCGAGGCTCAATGCGAGCCAGGAAGAAGGACCCGTGATCACCGTCCCTTTCGCCTGGCGGCGACGCCGCATCGCTGTCATTTGCAAGCCGCACCGCTGACGCCGCGGCCGACGCGGACCCACCTCAGCACGAGACGTCGACCCTGACCGCCTCGCCGCCTTGGAGCTGTGTGCCTGTGAGCGTGGCGGTCTTCTTGTCGGCGCTAATCGTCGCCGTGCCGTTGGTGATCAAGCCATTACTGGTGCCGTTCAGATTGATAGTAAAGGCAATCACCGCGCCGGACCTGTCGTCGATGGTGGCTCCCAGGTAGTCCGGCTTCGCCTTCCCCGAGGGGTAGGCGGGGCCCGCCACGGCACCAAAGTCGATGCCGAACCCGCCGGCCTGTTCCCCGCAGGATCCGCCGGTGAGATCCCTGGTTGTCGTCCCCATTGTGACTTTGGCGGTGGCAGGTCCGCCGCAGAAGACCTGGATGATCCCGCCCTGCCCGGCCTTGTAGTCGCCGCACGCCGAGGCAACAGAGGCGGAGGTCTCTGAGGTCTGCGTCGCTTTTCCGCCCGACGCAGTCGGTGCACTCGCTCCCTTCGAAGAACTGCCACCGCAGGCCACGAAGGTCAACGCCGCGATCATTGCTGCGAGTGTCAGCGCTGCAACCGGCAGGAACTGCTGCGGAGCCCGGGCCATCGAACGGTCATGAAGTGTGATTCTCATTGCGCTCCCTTTCCCAGAGCACTTTGCCGTGTCTTCGAGAGGCGGCGTTCGAGTGGATGTGGAACAGCCCCGCCGTCCGAATGTCGGCGACCGCGTGACGGTGGGTAGGCCACATTCAACAGTCCCCTTATCGCGATGCGTCCCTTGCCGGTGTTGGGAGTCGGACTGGCGGAGGGCCCATCCGCCTGTGAGAGCGGCCCCGGCCGCAGGCTGCGACGGCGCTTGTCGTCGCCCGGACCGCTCCGGCGGCCGCTAGTCGCCGGAGGACGGCTCGGCACCCGCGAGACCGACCGCTCGTCAGAGCCACAGGCCGAACCACAGCGGGAACAGCGGCATGACCGGCATCGGAACCGCCTGCGCTGCAGGACTCGCCGGCAGCCCAGCGGCTAGTGCTGGGAGCGCGCCCGCCGGGGCGGCGCAGTGCGCCTTGGCTGCCTGCTTCTGGAGCCTGCCCAGCATTCGCATCGCCCGTCGAATCGCCGGCGGCGCTGCCGGGGTGGTGTCCATTGCCCCCTGGATGGCTGCGATCTCGCGGGCGAGGATCTGGCAGCCGACCGAGTTTCGCGGCCGCTGCGTCGTCGTCGTGGTCGACGGCATAGTCGTGGTCGTGGAGGACACGGTGGTCGTCGTCGAAGACGACGTCGACGTCGTTGTGCTGCTACCCGTTGTCGAGGTGCTCGTGGACGAGAGCGTGGTCGACGAACTGGTGGTCGTTGCCTGTGCCAACTGCTGCAAGTGGTCGCGCAGGCCCACACCGAACGGGCTCGGTGTGCCGTCGTAGTTGGCGATCAACGCCGGGACTTTGGCGCAGTCGAATTTCTGGTCTGTCGCGTTCCAGGCCAGCCCGAGGTAGGAGATGCCGTGCTGGTCCGCCCACTGCATGTACTGGTCGATGAAACCGTGCGCGCAGTCGTACTCACCCAGTTCCCCCGTGACGACCGGCACCTTGGCGGCGACCGGCGCCACCTGTGCGTCCCAGCAGGTGGTCGTGTTGCACGCCGAGGTCGCGTAGACATGGAACGACGCCCCCAGTTGCGGCGGGTTCAGGGTGTCGGCGGGCTCGTTGGCTACCCACTGGGACAGGTCGTTGGCGTCGGCTAACCCCCCGAGGATGAGCGGTTGGCGAGCGCCGGCGGCGCGCACTGCGTTGACGAGGGACTGCATGCCGGCTGATTGCCAGCTGGTGTGGGCGAAGGTCGTGTTGCCGTTGGCGTCGGTACCCGTTTCCACCGATGACTGCTGACATCCATCTCGCCAGCACGCCCAGGTCAGATCGGGGGCGTTGTCCCCGGGCTCGTTGTAGAGGTCGAAGACCACCGCCGGGTCGTTGACGAACGTTCCGGCCACCGATGCCCAGAAGGCGGGGCTGTGGTCGGCGTCAGCCATGGCCTGTTGCGATTTCGCCGGAAAGGCGCCGGGGGCGTTCCAGTGCAGGTCGATGACGGCCACGAGACCGGCTGCGTGCAAGCGCGACACGTAGTCAGATATTGCATGTTGGTAGTTGGCGCCCGTGTAGGCCGGGTTGATGCCGCTGACGTTGATGCCGAGCCAGCAGTCCTCGTTGAGCAGCACCCGCACGGCATTGATGTGCCAGCTCACCATGGCTGCGATCGCCGTAGAGTCGTTCGGCGCGTCGAAGATTCCGCTGTTGCCGATGCACTGGTATTCCGTGCCGATCGGGTTCACCCCGAGGAGGCGCAGGGGCTGGCCGTTCTGGTCCACCAGCGTGTTGCCGGCGACGTGCACCGACGGCGCTGCCGGGGAAGTGGCGGCGTGGCCGGTTCTCGCCAGGGGGCCGGCCACGGCGATACCGAGACATCCGACCATGGCCGCGACCACGAGGCTCGCCCTTCGGGGTCGGCGCGAACGTTCCATCATGGCTCCTGTCGGTGTTCAAGTTGGCGTACGGATTTCCTCATCGCTCCCTATCCCGTGAAGCTCGGTGTCGCGACCACCGGCGTCGCCGCGTGAGACGCCGGGTCGGCGGTGAACTGTGTGCCTGCCACTGGCGTCTTAGACGGGTCAGTCGCGGTCACGAACGGAATGATCGGCGCGGCGACGACGGGTGGCGCCGCCGTGGTTGATCTCGTCGACCGTCCCCTCCCAGCGCGGCGCGGTGTCATTTCGCATCTCCTTTGGACTCAATGGCGGCGAGCTTGGCTTCGGCGATGCGGAGCAGCACCTGGGCGCCGACAAGGTCCATCTCCAATCTGAGGGCGACATCCTCGTCGACGAGGCCAGCCCGGCGGAGAAACAGGGCGAAGCCGTAACGGCCAGGAAGCTGCGCGAGGAGCGGGAGTGTGTTCTCCACGGTCAGGATTTTCAGGCGAGGCGCAGCATCGGCGCATCCGTAATGCGCTACGGAGATTTCCGGCCAACATCGCGTAAGAGAGCGCACAGAACTCACGCGCGTCGCCGCGGTCGCATTCCAGGCCCGACAGCCAAGGTCGATCACAGTCGATGTCGTTCGCTCGGGTCGACTCATCGAGTCCTCGGGCGCTTCGGAGCAGGCCGGGGCTCGTGGTTGGGGTGATGGTGGCACGCCTCGGGGGGCCCGGGCCTGTGGGACAGGCTTGGCGTACCGGCGGCTACCCGGGTGGCAGTGACGAGCTCGCGCAACATGCCTCCCGCTAGCCCGTGAAGGAGGGTGTGGCCGTGATCGCGCTGGCTGGCGGTGAAGCGGGCAGCGTCGTACCCGCCACCGCGGCGGTTGGTGGGGTGGCGGCGGATACGACGATCGAGGTCTGGGCCATGAGGTCCCCGGCACGGGCGAGGACCTCGTGGGGCCCTAACGGCGTGTCGGCCGGGATGGTCACGGTCGTTTGGAATCGCCCAGAACCGTCGGCGGTGACGTTGCCCAAGCTCACGGGGGTGCTGAACAGCGTCAGGGCGACCGGCGCGTTGGGCGGGAAGTTCTGGCCGGCGAGCGATAGCTGGCCGCCCGGCGCCTCCTGAGATGGGCCGACGACGAACAGAGCGGGGGAAATCCCCGCCGCGGTCGTCGTGGTTGAACCGGTCGGGGTTGTGGTACTAGTCGTCGTCGAGCCGGGCGGTTGGGTCGTGCTCGTCGACGTACTGGAGGAGCTGGTCGTGGGCGACGTCGTGCTCGTCGTCGCCGGCAGCGCGGTGGTCGTGGTCGTGGCCGCCGTTGTCGTGGTGGTGGCCGCCGTTGTCGTGGTCGTGGCCGCCGTTGTCGTGGTCGTGGTGGGTAGCGTCGTCGTAGTGGTGCTCGCCCCGTTGGAGCCCCATTCCGGGACCTCATCGTCCGTGCCGTTGGTGAGCATGTGGGCGCCGCTGCCGTCGGCGTTGGCGATAGCGACCTGGGACGAGGTGATCCTCCCCTGGGCGTCGCGGGTGACCTGCATGTAGACGACCTGAGTGCCGTCGGGGGAGAAGGCCGGGTACTCACCGCCGGGGGGGGTCACCGCGTGGACGCCGCTGCCGTCGAGGTTACAGGCGACCCCCACCGCCTGGCCGTTCTGGTTGCTTGTGCCGAACGCCAGCTGGGTCCCGTCCGGTTTCCAGTTGGGGCCGGACGCCGCGAGGAACGGCAGCTGGGAGAGAGCGCCCGTGACCAGGTTGAGGATGTCGATTTTGGGGCCCCCCGAGGGGCCGCTGATGAAGAGGAAGGCGATCTGCGTGCCGCTCGGCGACCACACTGGCAGGAAGGCGGCGCCGCCCTGGCCCGTGACGGAACCGCTGAGGTCGACCAGGCCGGTCCCGTCGACGTTGATGGCCCAGATGTCGACTGATTTGGCGGTGGAGTTGGACATCGAGAACGCCACACGACGGCCGTCAGGGGACAGGTCGGGGTTCTGGGGGTTCTGATTGTTGTTGGGTGCGCTGAACACCGTATGGCGGCCCGACGCGTCGGCGTTCATCTCGAAGATCGAAGTAGGGAAGGCGTTGCCGGTGTCGAACACCAGCATGCGGCTGTCGGCCGACCACGCTGCGTTCCCGCCGGACCCCAGATCGGCGAGCCCCGACCCGTCGGGATTGATGCGCAGCACGTGGGACAGCTGGTTTGGCGTGTTGCGCATGAAGACGATGGCGCCGTTGGCCCCCGGGTAGGTCCGGGCCCCCGCTGGTGCCTGCAAGCCAAGGGTCACTGTCGCAGCGATGAGGGCGACGGCGACGATGAGCGCAGCGTGTCCTCGGTTCGGTATCGGCGCGATGGTCCTCGTGTACTGGCTCGACATCTCGGGGTTCGGCGCGCCGCTGTGGACTGACGTCGCTTCGGACACTCCCCCACCATGCCGACGCACGGTCATGGTTTGACCATGTCCCTGCGGCGTTCTGCACACAGCGTCGCCGCGCGCTTTGGCGCTGGGTACTTAGACGCAGTTGCCGCCGGGCGCCTGGCGTGTCGCCCGGTCGCGGGGCCCCAACCCCGGGCGGGCGGATTGTTGCCGGAACGGGCAGCGTCGAGTGGGTCGTCCATGACGAGATCGTCGGACACGGGGACAATCGGCGCATCCGTAGTTCACTACGGAGATTTCCGGCGGATAGCTCATCCGGGATGAGCCGACGGTCGG
>JAFASB010000420.1 GCA_019244985.1 Acidimicrobiia bacterium
GGGGCCGTGCATGTAGGTGGCGAGGATGCGGCCGGACACTGCGCCCTCGCTGCTGTCGCCTCCGCCGTTCCCGGTGCCGTGCACGACGCGACCGAGCGGCTGCACGCCCGGACCGAGATGGGTGACGGCGCCGTGGTTCTCGAAACCGGTAAGCGTCGGCAAACCTTCGAGCAGCGGTTCTGACAGCAGCTCGCCGATGGCGCGGCGGCCGGGGCCTCGCACCGTGCGCACGTCGAGGAGGCCAAGGCCCGGGTGTGACGACCCGTCGGGGTTGGCGAACTCGTGGCCGAGGACCTGGATGCCCGCGCACGTCCCGAACACGACGGCGCCGTTGTCGACCGCGGTGTGCAGGGCCCCGCTCTCGCTGAGCTCGCGCGCGGCCAGGGCCTGGGGACCGTCCTCGCCGCCGCCCATCAGATAGATGTCGCAGGAGGTGGGCACCCTGTCGCCCGCGCCCAGCGTGATCACGTCGGCATCCAACCCGCGCCACCGCAGACGCTCGGCGAGCACGGTGGCGTTGCCGCCGTCGCCGTAGGTGCCCAGGAGCTCGGGGTAGAGCAGGGCGATCGTCACCGTGCTCTCAGGCACGGGCCAGCTCCCGGCGAGCGTCCTGGAACGACGTGTAGTTGGCGGCCAGGTCGATGTCGTGGGCGCCGGTCGCTCGCACGGCGTTGGCGTAGCCCTCGACGAAGCGGTGCTCGACGTCCGCGTACCGGAGCCGGACGGCGAGGTCCCGGCCGCGGTCGCCGGTAGCGACCACGAGACGTCCCCGCAGGCGTTCGAACGGCACGTCCCAGAGCCATGACGGGTCCCGGCCGTCGGGTATCCGGGCGTTGATCCCGACGACGACCGGCATCGGCGCCGGGCGGATGAGGTCGAGCGCCTCGGTCCACCCCGCGGGGTTCTTGGCCAGCAGCAGGCGAACGTCGACCCCGCCGACCGACACCACCTGGTACCGACCGGCGACGTGGCTGACAGCGCCGGCGCCGCGCAACGCGTCGACGACGTCCACGCCCAACAGCTGGGCCCCGGCAGCGGCCATCACGGCGTTCGCCCGGTTCGGCCACCCGGGAAGCTGGAGGTCGAGGCGCAGTCGGCGCCCGTCGGCGAGAACGACGTCGTCGCCATCGAGGGCGAGCTGGGGGACGGGGCGCGTCAGCGAGCAGTTGGTACACGCCCACGCGCCGTCGTCGGCCCACTCGATCTTCTCGCCGCAGTTCGGGCACGAGTACGCGTCGAGTCGCCACCGCTGCCCGGTGCCCACCCACGTGACCTGCGTGGCGAGGCCCGAGGCCCAGACCACGAGCGGATCGTCGGCGTTGGCGACGACGGCCGTCGACGGCGCCGCCTCCAACGCCGCCCGCCAGCGCTGGGCGTGGATGCGTACCTCGCCGATGCGGTCGAGTTGGTCGCGGCTGAGGTTGAGCAGCAGCACCACCGTGGGGTGGAGCTCGGCAACCGCCTTGGGCAGCAGGCCCTCGTCGACCTCGAGGACGGCCGGTGCCCCGACGGCACCCCGTGCGAGCGTCGTCACCAGCCCGCTCAGCAGGTTGGCACCGGTCGAGTTCGTCACCACCTCACCCGCGGTCTCCATTGCCGCGGCGAGCATCCGGGTCGTCGTCGTCTTGCCGTTGGTGGCCGAGACCAGGGCGATCGTGCGCCCCGCGGCCAGGCGCTCGAGGGCGCCGGGGTCCACCGCCATGACGACTCGGCCGCCGATCACCGATCCCTCGCCTGCGCCCAGCCGCCGCGACAGTCCGGCGACGGCCAGGCCTGCGCCCGTCGCCAGCCGGGTGCGGGTGGGGAGGGCGGGGTTCACGCCCGCAGTCTCGCGAAGCCACCACTGGGAGGGCGGGGTTGACGGGTGGAGTGTCGGGGCGTAGGGTGGTGCGAAGTGGTGCAGCAGGGAGGGGCCGGGCGTGCCATGGACGGGTTGGTGGTCGTGAAGTGGTGGACGGGAGGCGAGCGCCGTTCCTCGGCGAGTATCAGCACGCCCTCGACGCCAAGGGCCGCTTCATTCTCCCAGCACGCCTTCGGGACCAACTGGGCGACGTGGCCTACGTCACCAGCGATGACGACGGTTGCCTCGCCCTCTGGCGCCCCGAGGAGTTCGACGTGAAGGCCAGCGAGATCAGAGAACGAGCACGGCAGGGCGAGCGCGACGTTCAACGCGCCTTCTTCGCCGGCGCCATGGAGGCCAGCCCCGACAAGCAGGGGCGGGTAGCGATCTCACAGGCTCTCCGCGACTTCGCCGGCCTCGAGCGCGACGTCGTCGTCGTCGGCCTCTTCGATCACATCGAGATCTGGGACGCCGCTGCGTGGCAGCAGCGGAAGGACGCAGGCGAGCAGCGCCTCGCCGCAGGAGACGGCGCCCCGGCGCCGAGCTGAAACGAACGAACATCGAGAGGAGGACGCGGCACGAGCGACGACAGCACCAGATGAGCAGGGCCAGATGAACGGCTCCCCGCTCACGCCCA
>JAFASB010000487.1 GCA_019244985.1 Acidimicrobiia bacterium
TGGACTTGGCGGGGGCGGTCTCCTCGACGGTCTCTTGTTCTCGCTGAGCTGGTTGGCGCTTCTTCTGCTCTCGCTCTGGCATGACTACCTTCCTCGGACCCTCTACGACTCCAGGGCTGTGAGCAGCTCTGCAGGAGTCGCGCAACCCTTCAACAACGTATCGACATGCGCCGCTGTTCCTCTGAGCGGTTCCATCATCGGGACTCGACGGAGCGGATCGCTACCCAGGTCGAACACCAGCGAATCCCAGTTCGCAGCGGCGATGCTCCCGGCCCAGCGCTGCAGGCAGCGACCCCGGAAATACGCCCGGGTGTCGGGCGGCGGCTCGGTGATGCCGTCGTCGATCGCATCGCCGTCCACCACCTTCTCGGTATCCAGGCGTGCGAAGAGTGACTTCGCGGGCCGGACGTCGTGGTACTGGAGGTCCATGGCAGCCAGCTTGGGATCGTCCCACTCCAGGCCGTGGCGTTCGCGGTACGCGTCGATGAGCTGGTACTTGGCCACCCAGTCCAACTGACGGCTGAGTGACGTCGGGTCGACCTCCAACGCGGAGAGCGTCGACTCCCAGCGGTCGAGAACGTCGCGCCCGACCTCTTCGTCGACGGCCTCCAAGCCGCGATCCTCGGCGTACTTCTTGGCCAGATCGAGCAACTCCCACTGCATTTCCAGCGCCGTGATCGACCGGCCGTCGGCGAGCTCCAACGGAGCCGACAGGGACAGGTCGTAGGACACCTTTCGCATCGACTGCACGGGCGCGGCGAGCGTGAGGTCGATCTCACCGAAATAGTCGTCCTCGATCATCGCCAGCACGAGCGCGGTGACGCCGACCTTCAGATAGGTCGCGACCTCGGCCATGTTGGCGTCGCCGACGATCACGTGGAGGCGCCGGTACTTCTGGGCGTCCGCGTGGGGCTCGTCACGGGTGTTGACGATCGGGCGCTTCAGCGTGGTCTCCAGCCCGACCTCTTCCTCGAAGAAGTCAGCCCGCTGGGTCAGCTGGAACGGGATCTGCGAGTCGCCCGTGAGCACTTCCGACCCGACCTTGCCCGCGCCGGTGTAGATCTGCCGGGAGATGAAGTGCGGCATGACGTGCTGCACGATGCGGCCGAACGGCACGGCCCGGTCCATGAGGTAGTTCTCATGTGTGCCGTAGCTGTTGCCCTTCCGGTCGGAGTTGTTCTTGTAGACGACGATGTCCTGGCCTTGCGGCAGGACCTGCAGCGCCGCCTGCATCGAACGGGCGAGGATGCGCTCCCCCGCCTTGTCGTAGAGCACGCACTCGCGCGCGTCGGCGCACTCGGGCGTCGAGAACTCCGGATGCGCGTGGTCGACGTAGTAGCGGGCGCCGTTCGTCAGCACCGCGTTCACCAGATGGGTCTCGACCTCGGGCGCCATCGCGCCTTCGCTCGCGAACCCGCGCGCGTCACGCCCCGGCGACTCGTCTTCGAAGTCCCACTCGACCTTGCGCTGCTGCTGGGAGACGTACGCGTTGATCAGGAGGGAGGACGCGGTGACCGGGTTCGACTCGCCGACGCCGCGCAGAACGATGCCGTACTCCGTCTCGATCCCGCAGACTTTGCGAATCGCCATAACGAAACGGACGCTAGCCCCCAGCGGGGGTTAGCGGAACAGCAACGACCTACAAATACTGGCCGGTGCCGACGCGCTCGATGGCCCGACCACCCGTCGCTTCCTTGCCCTCCGAGAGCAGCGTGCGAACGTAGACGATGCGCTCGCCCTTCTTGCCCGAGATCTTGGCCCAGTCGTCGGGATTGGTGGTGTTGGGCAGATCCTCGTGCTCCTTGTACTCCTGCTTGATCGAAGCCAGGAGGTCTTCGGTGCGGATGCCCTTGCCCTCGCCCGCGATGGCCCGCTTGATGGCCAGCTTCTTGGCGCGGCGCACGATGTTCTCGACCATGGCGCCCGACGAGAAGTCCTTGAAGTACAGGACCTCCTTGTCACCGTTCTGATACGTGACCTCGAGGAACCGGTTCTCCTCGTCGTCGCGGTACATCTCGGCGACCGTCTTGTCGATCATGGCGTCGATCGCCTTGCGCGTGTCGCCATCGCCGAGCTTCTGGACCTCGTCCTGGTCGAAGGGGAGGTCTTCCTTCAGATAACGGGCGAAGATCTGGCGAGCCGCGGCCTGGTCGGGCCGTTCGATCTTGATCTTCACGTCGAGGCGGCCAGGGCGCAGGATGGCGGGGTCGATCAGATCCTCGCGGTTGGACGCGCCAACGACGATGACATTCTTCAACGTCTCCACACCGTCGATCTCGGCGAGCAGCTGCGGGACGATCGTCGACTCGATGTCGGACGAGATGCCACTGCCGCGCGTGCGGAACAGCGAATCCATCTCGTCGAAGAAGACGATGACCGGCCAGCCCTCCTCGGACTTCTCCCGCGCCCGCTGGAAGACCAGGCGGATCTGTCGCTCGGTCTCGCCCACGTACTTGTTCAGCAGCTCGGGGCCCTTGATGTTGAGGAAGTAACTGCGAGCAGCCTTGTCGCCGGTGACCTCGCTGACCTTCTTGGCGAGGGAGTTGGCGACCGCCTTGGCGATCAACGTCTTGCCGCAGCCCGGCGGCCCGTAGAGCAGAACGCCTTTGGGAGCGGGCAGCTGATGCTCGACGAACAGGTCGCGGTGCAGCCACGGCAGCTCGACGGCGTCGGTGATCTGCTCGATCTGGTTGTCGAGGCCGCCGATGTCCTCGTAGGAGATGTCGGGCACCTCTTCGAGGACGAGCTCCTCGACCTCGGGCCGCGGCAACTTCTCGAGCAACAGCCCGGTGCGGGAGTCCATCAGGATGGTGTCGCCGGCCCGCAGCTTCTCCCCCATGAGCGACGCCGCCAGCTCGACCACGCGCTCCTCGTCGGCCCGGCCGACGATCATCGCCCGGTTGTCGTCGAGAAGCTCCTTGAGGGTGACGACCTCGCCGGAGATCTCGCTGCCGCGGGCGAGGACGACGTTGAGGGAGTCGTTGAGCACGACCTCCATGCCGCGCTCCAGATCGTCGAGCTCGATCTCGGGGTGGAGGGCCACGCGCATCTTGCGGCCGCCGGAGAAGACGTCCACGGTGCCGTCGTCGTTGGCGCCGAGGAACGTGCCGTATGCCGACGGCGGCTGGGTGAGCTTCTCAACCTCCTCGCGCAGGTCGGCGATCTGCTCGCGCGCCTCCCGCAGCGTGTAGGAGAGCTTCTCGTTCTGCGAGACCGCCTGGGCCAGCTGGCCCTTGGTCTCGAGCAGGCGCTCCTCAAGCGTACGAACCCGCTTGGGGGCGTCCTGCAGCTTGCGCCTGAGCTGGACAACCTCCTCCTCGAGCGTCTTCACCTGCTCGAGGAGCCCGGAGACTTCCTGCTCGTAGGCGGCCAAGCGGCGCTCGTACTCGGTGTTGCCGGCCACGACCACCTCCCTCCCAGGTCCTTTCGGCAACGTACACCACTGGGATTCGTACAAGGAGGAGGGTTTGGCGAGTTTTTCCCGTCAGCTCCGGGTAAATTGACAGGGAGAACCGGTGGTCGGTACCTTGCCGATCCACCAAGCGAACGCCAGGAGGGGACGCAGCGGCATGGCCATGAAGGTGTGGATCGACCAGGATCTCTGCACGGGTGACGGCCTGTGCGAGGAGATCTGTCCCGACGTCTTCACCCTCCTCGACGATGGCCTGGCCTACGTCAAGGAAGGCGGCAAGACCTTCAGTGACCCCGGTGGCGTCGAGGGGCTGGCCAACGTGCCGGGCAACCTCGAAGAGGCGGTCATCGAGTCCGCCGAAGAGTGCCCAGGCGAGTGCATCTTCATCGAGGTCGAGTAGGGCCTCGAGCGTCCGTCACCCTCGTCAGGTGACATTGGTCAGGCGTTGGGCTCGAAGTCCAGCGAACAGCTGTTGATGCAGTAGCGCAGGCCGTTGGCGCCCGGGCCGTCGGGGAACACGTGCCCGAGATGGCCGCCGCAGCGACGGCACAGGACCTCGGTGCGCACCATGCCGTGGCTGGTGTCGGTGTGTGTCTCCACCGCCTCGGCGGTGGCGGGCTCGGTGAAGCTCGGCCATCCCGTCCCCGATTCGAACTTCGTGTCCGAACGGAACAGGTTGGCGCCGCAACCCGCGCACCGGTACATCCCGGTGTCCTTGTTGTAGACGTACTTGCCCGTGAACGGCGCTTCGGTGCCCTTCTTGCGCAGCACGTCGTACTGCTCCGGCGAGAGCTCCTGGCGCCACTCGTCATCGCTCTTGGTGACATCAGCTGCCATGTCCACCCCCGAATGTGACTCCATCGGCATGCTGCAGTAGCGACACTACCTACGTCGACCTGGCTGTGGACGCCGCACGGGACACCGCAGTTGTCCTTAGGCCTCGGACAGGCAGGGGCCGGTGTTCGCCGCCGCGGCGCCGCCGAGGGCCAGCACCGGGCGCAGCTCGTCGGTCGTGAGCGCGTAGGCCGTTCCGGGGCGGTCGGGGGCGATGGCGAAGGCGACGCCCACGACGGCGCCCGTCGGGTTCACCAGGGCGCCGCCTGAGTCGCCGGGTTCCAGCGCGCTCGCGAGGATGAACACCTGGCGGCGGGTCTCGTGGGAGTCATAGAGGTCGCGGCCGACGGCTGTCACTTGCTGGCGAATGGCAGCCGGCTGGACCGCCAGGTCGGTCTGGCCGTTCGGATGCCCGAACACCGCGCCCTGGGTCCCCACCTTCGCCGTTGCGATCGGCAACGGTGTCTCGGCGAGCCCGGGCACGCGGAGGAGGGCCAGGTCGCGGTTCGGATCGAACTGCACGACGGTCGCCTTCAGGCGGCGGCCGCTCGGCGTGATCACCGATGTCGCGCGTTCACCGGCGACCACGTGGGCGTTGGTGACGACGACGTCGGGCTGCGGGGAGAACCCGCTGCCGTCCTGGATGCGCCGGCAGGCGATCCCCTCGACCTTCACCGTCGATGCGGCAACCCGATCGCGGATCGCTACCGGGAACGGAAGGGCGCTCGGCGGGGCGCCGGTGTCCTGTGCAGGCTTGAGAGCGTCGAACACGCGCGGGAAGTCGGTTGATCCGACGAGGCGGCGAAGAGCCTGGAGGGTGTCGGGCGGGCGCGGAAACGTGCTGTCGATGGCGCGGGCGATCGCCGAGTTGCGCGACTGCTGCGACGCCCAACCCTGCACATCCGACATCGCCGGCAGCAGCAACCACACGGCGAGGATCACGCCGAGCCCACCGGCGACGGCGCCCGCGACGCGGTCGGTCTGGCGCAGGGCGCCCGTGGGAATCTTCGAGTGGAAGCTGGCGCCGATGAGCAGTCCGAGCGCTTGGCCGACGAACCCGGCGCCGATGAGCGTTGCTGCGACGATCAGCAGCTTGTTTCCCGACGGCGAGTTGCGGAGGGCGTCGACGATGTCGGGCAGGAAGTGGGCCGCGATGGCCAGGCCGAGCACGAGTCCGATCCACGACGTCGCCCGGGCGACGAACCCGAGGCGATACCCGCCGATAATCGCCGAGAGGGCGAAGACGCCGATCAGGAGGTCGAGCAGGTCCACGGCGAGCGCGCTACCTCAGGACCCCAGTAGCCGTGCGGAGGTGAGAAAGCCCGTGTGGCCGACCATCCGGTGGTCGGGCCGTACCGATTGCCCTTCGACGTGCCAGGTGCGCTGCAACACCTCGAGGGTCTGCACCATGGCGAACGCGCTGCCCGCGAGCTCCTCGCCCAGCTGTGCGATCTGCCCCACGGTCGGCACGTAGGCGACGAAGATCCCGCCGGGGCGGAGGGCGGCCTCCGCGTGCTTCACCACGCGCCACGGTTCGGGCAGGTCGAGCACCACCCGGTCGAGGTCGCTGTCGTCGATGCCTTCGTACGCGCTGCGCTCCTCGATCCGGTACGGCAGTCCGGTACCGAGGAACGACTCCACGTTGCGACGGGCCCTCGCCGCGAAATCCGAACGCAGCTCATAGCCGACGACTTCCGCGCCGGCACGCAAGAGTGTCATCGAGACGGCGCCCGAGCCGACGCCCGACTCGAACACGCGCGCGCCGGGAAAGATGTCGGCGAGCATCAGCAGCGGGCCGAGGTCCTTCGGGTAGACGACCTGGGCGCCGCGAGGCATCTTGAGCACGAAGTCCGAGAGCGTCGGGCGCACGACCGTGTACCGGGCGCCCGACGTCGAGCGCACCGTGAGCCCCTCCTGCTGGCCGAGGATGTCGTCGTGTGCGGTGATGCCCGCGTGCGTGTGGAACTCGCCGCCTTCGGCGAGCGTGATCAGGTACCGCCGCGCCTTGGAGTCGACGAGCAGGGCTCGCTCACCGGCGGCGAAGGGCCGCGGTCCCGAGACGGTCATGACGACCGACGGGCCCGCTCGGCGAGGCGGCAGAAAGCGCACACCTCGCCGGTGGTCGGCGTTCCACACTGGGCGCAGCGCTCCAGGTTCTCCTGATCCCGAGCCGCCTCGGGCGTGAACAGCGGCGACGCCTTCTCGAGAAAGCCGAAGTAGAAGGCGTGCTTCGATCCCGGGGACTGCTCCTCGATGGCGTTGAGCGCGTCCTTGTAGCCGAGGTGGCGATTGCCCGCCGCCATCGGACACTCCTCGACCTGATAGTCGATGCCCGCCAGCACGCAGTAGGCCGCTGTCTCGCGCTCGCCCAGGCGAATGAGGGGCTTGACCTTGCGCACGAATCCGTTGCCCGCGGGGAGCACCGGCAGCTGCCGCCCCAGGTAGTCGGTCGACCAGCGCAGCACGTTGCCGAACAGCACGGCCGCTTCGTCGTCGAGGTTGTGACCCGTCGCCACGACGTCGTAGCCATTGTCGACCGCGGCCTGGTTGAAGAGGTGCCGCTTCGACAGTCCGCACGCCGAGCACGGCGGCCGCCGGGCGACGCGCGAACCGGTCGGGATGTCGAAGCCGAGGTCGGTCGGCAGGTCGACCTCGACCAGCTCCGCCCCGCGCCCGTCTGCGTAGGCGCGGGCGTAGTTTCCGGATTCGTCGCTGTAGCCGTCGATGCCGAGCCCGAGGTAGAGCCCGTGGGCGTCGTGGCCGAGGTCACGCAGGATGTCCCAGAGCGCCAGCGAGTCCTTGCCCCCCGAGACGGCGACGAGCACGCGCTCGCCCGGCTGCAGCATCTCGAAGTCCTCGATGGTCTTGCGCACCTGCTCGCGGCAGTGATGGAGGAAGCAGTCCCGGCAGAAGCCGGCGTTGTGGCGACGGACGTCGATGACCGCCGGCGCCCGGCAGCGACGACACTTCACGCGGCGCCTCCTGACACGACAGGACGGATCTCCACCTCGTCGTCGTCGCTCAGCTGAGCGTCGCCCGTCACGAGCGTGTCACCGCGAATCACGAGCACCGCTTCTCGGTTGATCTCGAGCCG
>JAFASB010000549.1 GCA_019244985.1 Acidimicrobiia bacterium
CGGCCGTGGCGCTTGAGGCGTTCACCGCGATGGTGAACGTGGCGGGCGAGGTACCGGTCGACGGCTCGAGCGAGGCGTCACGGACGCTCGAAGCGGCGTAAGCTGAACGGATGGGCAGCCGCGGCCACACGGCCCAGCCAGAGCGCGAAGCGGTCGCGGGCTGCTGTCCCTTCTATCACGAGGCGGTCGAGCTCGTCGGGAGGCGCTGGACCGGCGCCATCCTGCGCGTGCTGATGGACGGGCCGCTGCGCTTCTCCGAAGTGGCCCAGGCCGTCCCTGAGCTCTCCGATCGCCTGCTATCCGAGCGGATGAAGGAGCTCGAAGCGCGCGGAATCGTGGAGCGCAAGGTGATGCCGGGCCCGCCATTGCGGGTTGAATACGAGCTCTCCCAGATGGGCCGCGAGCTCGAGCCCGCGCTCTCGGAGCTCCAGCGCTGGGCTCACCGCTGGCTCAAGCGCGGCGAGCCGATCGAGGCGTAGCTAGCCGGTCGCCGGCTCGAGCCGACCGCGGTACTCCCAGAGCAACGTCGTCTCCTCGAAGGTGAGCCGGCGCCATCGCTCGCCGACCGGCTCCCACACGTGGACGGTGACATCGACGACGCTGCGCACACTCTCGAGCGCTCGTACTGCCCCCCGCGCGTCGACCTCGTCGGCGAGCGCCCGGCGGCTCATCACATCGATCACCCTGAACTTGCGAGGCGCGGGCGCTTCAGCGCTTGCACGCGGCGGCTCACGCAGCTCCGGGAACGCGAACCCGGGAACCGCATCCGACCCGGACTTCCGCAGCACCTTCTCGAGCGGAACCATCTCCGCTCCCGTGCCCTTCGTCTCGGTGTCGAGGACCCACGTCTTGGCCAAGTTCCCTGCCTTTCGCACGTCGAGGACGGCTTCTGAGGTTAGCCAGGCCAACCATCCGCCCGGGTCGTTCCGCGCGGCGTCTATCTACGCTCGCTACCGACGACCACACGGCCGTCCATGTCGACGTCGACGCACCTCCTCGTCCTGAAGCACGAGACGGCCGTGATGATCCCCGCTCCACCTCCGCGCTCGATGGGGGTCAATGCCCATTGCTTTCGACCACCCGCGGGGTTGCGGGAGGCGAACGCCTCTCCAGACTGATCGGCGACGAAGCAGTACGACGGGCCAGAACAAGACAGTCGCGGGCTGTACACCGGCAACGGGAACATCGCCCACGACGACGCCGGGCCCGTCGGATTCCGTGAGGCGACGACGTCTCCACCCGCGTCGACGCCCACGCAGAGCGTTGCCGACGGACACTCGAGCTGCGTGAGCGGACCGCCAGAATCGACGTTCGTGAACGTCCACCCCTCGGGGCCACCATCGGGCGTGCGCGTCCAGGCAACGGCACCGCCGACGTCGATCGCGACGCACAGGGAGACGGACGGACAGCTCACCCCGGCAAATTCGTCGTGGCAGTCCTCCTGGAGGTGCGGCCCGCACGCGACCTGCCCCGTCGCGATCGCCTGCGAGTGCCAGCTGCCGATTCCTTTCAGTGGCGCCCGAGACGTATGCACGTTGCCCTGATCGTCGACCGCGACGCACAGTGCACGCGAAGGGCACGAGATTCCGGTTAGCTCGCCGGACGCGAAGCGCGCGCGTCGCCAGTGGGACGCCCCGCCAAGCGGCCTGTCCGTGGTCCAGACGTCGTGTTGAGCGACCGCCGCGCACAAGGACACCGACGGACAGGAGACGCGACTCAGCGTCAGCGAGTCGTCGATGTGCACAGCAGACCACTTCGCCCCGCGCGCGGTTGGCGACCCGCTGGCGAACACGTTGCCTCCGCCGACGGCGAGGCAGAGCACCTGCGACGGGCAGGCCAGGTCGGAGGCCGCCTGCGCACCGTCGAGTTGCTCGGTCCGCCACGAGGGTGAGTGGCTGTACGGGCGACGCGCCGTGAGCACGTTGCCGTCGCCGTCGACGACGGCGCACAGGCTGCGCTCCGCGCACGCCACGGAATAAGGACCAAGGCCGGGCTCGGCAGGCGCGCGGTCGATGTGAAGCATGCGCCACGCCGAGGCTCCGCCGGCCGGATCCATCGTGCTCAAGGCGTTGCCGGCGTCGTCGACCGCCGTGCACGCGGAGCTCGCGGAGCACGAGACGCCGACCAGACCGCTGTTCGTCGGGCCACGCGCCGGGTCCACACGAGTGATGCTCCACG